>JAZNVK010000216.1:0-20941 GCA_045592805.1 Faecousia sp. | reverse complement strand
ATTTTCCGCCGCCGGCGGGAGCAAGCCCCCGCCCTACGGTGGTAATTGGCAGTGCAGCCAACAGTTCGGCAAATTTCTGTTTGACGGGATATATGTTCCAAATCCGTGCCGAAGGCACACCTCAGTTTTTAGTCCTTAGCTCTTAGTTGTTAGTTCCTAAACAGGACGGCAAATTGACCTTTGCGATTCTCTCCCCGCTTCTGAAAAGTCAGGGTGTACAGGAGGGTAGATTTGTGCTATAATTACTCCAGATGTTCTGCCAAAGGAGGGCTTGCATGTGAATTCGATTCAGCTGCCGCATCATCATAGTGAGCACAGCCACAGCTTGCTGGAGCAGCTGCCGGAGGCAGCTGCCTTTGAGACTTTGGCTGACCTTTATCATCAGCTCTCCGACGGAAACCGGCTGCGTCTCTTCTGGATCCTCTGCCACTGCGAGGAATGTGTCATCGATTTAGCGGCCATGATGCAGATGAGCAGCCCCGCCCTCTCCCACCATCTGAAGCTGCTGAAGGCCGCCGGTCTGATCGTCAGCCGCCGGGAGGGAAAAGAGGTCTATTACCGCTGCGCCGACACCCGGGAGGCAAAGCTTCTTCACGACCAGATTGAAAGTCTCATGGCGCTGACCTGCCCCGTCAGCAAGTAACATAAAAAGCCGAACCCATTTACGGGTTCGGCTTTTTTTCTTTCTCAGGGCTCGAAGCTCAGGGTCTCACGTGCCAGTTCGACACCATTGCTGTCCACCATCACCAGGTCGAATTTTACGCTCAGCACCTGGGCGATCTCCAGCTCAGCCATCTCGCTGTCGGACCAGTACAGTTCCGCGAAGAACTTCTTCTCAGCGCCCAGGGGGCGGAGCCAGGTGAGGTCGCTGCTCTGACCGTTGAGAGTCACGTTCTCCAGAGAGAAGACCGCATCCGTATCGCTGCGGTTCTCCAGATACAGCCGAAGGGTGTAGCCCTCCACCTCGCCGTGGACGCTGTCAGCGATGATCTCGGTAACAGCCAGAGCGCAGATCTCATTCTCCAGCAGCACCCGATCGGAGCTGAGCCAGTTGCGCCACTGGGCGGTGTATGCCTCGATACCTGCGGGGTAGACCGTCAGATCCGTATCCACCAGCAGGGCATTGGGGTTGGTCTTGGCATAGGCACGGAGGTGGACATTCACCCTGCCCACAGTGGTAATGCCGCAGGCGGCAAAGTCGGCGGCAAACCAGCTAACCTCCGCTACACGGATCTCGCCGGCAGCCAGGGTCACCGCCCAGCAGGGGTCAGCGGCATAGTCATTGACATAGACATCATCCAGACTCATGAGCAGCTCGCCCCTGGTCAGGTTCTTCAGTTCTACCGTCCAACAGTAGTTGCCCTCGGCGTCCTTGCCGGTCTTCACCAGACGGAAGCTGCAGGACTGATCGGAGTAGAGCATCTGATCGCTGTCGCTGCGGAACACGGTCTGCAGATATTCCTCGTCCTCGGAAGAGGGCTCGGTACTCTCGGTGGTGGACTCCTCCTCGGAAGAGCCGCAGCCGAACAGGCTCACGACCATCAAAAGCGCCAGAAGCAGCGCAAGAAGTTTTCTCAGTTTCATTGGGGATCCCTCCTTTATCAATAGAAGTATAACAGAAAAGGGAATTACTGTCAAGAAAAAGCGGGACTTGCTTTTTTTCTTCCGAGGGGATATGATAGTAGAATAGAGTATTATATCAAAAAGGAGGCTCACTTTGGCTGCAAGGGAGAAAAACAGAATCAAACGTCTGCTGCTGACGGCACTTTTTGCCGCGCTGACCGCCGTAGGCGCTTTTGTGCGGATTCCCGTGGGACACAGCGCCGTAACGATGCAGTTCTTTTTCTGCGCCATGGCAGGTTTCCTCTTAGGCCCTTACAGGGGCGCAGCCAGCCAGGGGCTGTATGTGCTTCTGGGGCTCGTGGGTCTGCCCATCTTCACGGAGGGCGGCGGTCTGACCTACGTGGCCCGTCCCGGTTTCGGCTTCCTGTTGGGGCTGATCCCTGCCTCCTTTCTCATTGGTCTTATGACAAGACCCCGTCCCTGTCCCCTTTTTCGCCGGATCTTTGCCGCACTTTTAGGTCTTCTGGCGCTTTATGCCGTGGGTGTCCCCTGGTACAGCGTTACCCTGAGCGGCGGATTTTCCTGGAAAATCAGCGCTTCTTGCCTGATTTTTCTGCCCTTTGATCTGCTGAAACTTCTTTTAGCGCTGTTTTTGAGCCGAAAACTGGAGCGGCGGATCGGATAGTTGCATTTTGTAGCAAAATGTGGTATTTTTAGTAAATGACTACTTCCTTTTTCAGGAGGAACCCCGAAATGAAAATTGTTATTCTCGGCGCCGGTAAGGTCGGAACGACCCTGGCGCAGCGACTGGCTACCGAAGATCATGAGGTTACCCTGGTGGATACCCGTCCCGGAGCGCTGGAAAATGTCAGCACCCTGGATGTCATGGCCGTAGAAGGCAACGGTATCAGCAAGGAAACGCTCCTGGAGGCCGGTGTGGACGAGGCAGACCTTGCCATCGCCGTCCTGTCCACCGACGAGGAGAGCCTGCTTGCCTGTCTCATTGCCAAGAAGCTGGGCGTGGGAAATACCATCGCCCGTGTACGTAATCCCGAGTATTCCTCGGGTATCCGTATGATAAAGGACGAGCTGGGTCTGAGCATGACCCTGAACCCCGAGCTTGCCACCGCCTCTGAAATGGCACGGCTGCTGCGCGCCCCCTCTGCCATTAAGATCGACACCTTTGCCGGAGGCAAGATCGAGCTGCACAAGGTACAGCTCCCCCTGAACTCCCCTCTGGACGGCTGCAAGCTCATGGAGCTGGGCAAGATCCAGACCGGCATTTTGATCTGTATTGTGGAGCGTGGAGACGAGGTCTTTATTCCCTCCGGCACCTTTGTGCTGAAGGGCGGAGACCGCATCAGCTTCGTTGCCAAGCCCCGTATGGCAGCAAAGTTCTTCCAGAAGATCGGCATCGCCGCCGACCCTGTGAAGAAGGTTCTGCTGCTGGGTGGCGGCAAAATCTCCTTCTACCTGGCCAAGCAGATGCTGGACTACGGTGCCGATGTGAAGATCATCGAGGAGAACCACGACACCTGCGAATATCTCTCCGAAGCACTTCCCGAGGCGGATATCATCTGCGGCGACGGCACCAGCGAGCGCCTGCTGTCCCAGGAGGGCATCGGAAAGATGGATGCCATTGCCTCTCTGACAGGCAACGACGAGGAAAATGTACTCATGAGCCTCTTTGCCCACAGCGTCTCCAAGGCAAAGATCGTCACCAAGGTCAACCGCACCAGCTTCTCCGGTATCATCGACTCTCTGGATTTGGGCAGCGTGTTCCACCCCCGGGACATTGCCGCTGACCATATTCTGCGTTATGTCCGCGCCCTGCAGAATTCCATGGGCTCCAATGTGGAGACCCTGTACAAGCTGGTGGGCGGTAAGGTTGAGGCGCTGGAATTCCGTGCCACGGCAAAATCGGCAGTCTGCTCCGTGCCTCTCATGGAGCTGAAGCTGCAGAAGGGTCTGCTGATCGGCGCCATTAACCGCGGCGGCAAGGTGCTGACCCCCTCCGGCAAGGATACCATTGAGCCCGGCGATACCGTCGTGGTGGTCACCACCGTGACCGGTCTCAACGACCTGGACGATATTCTGGATAAACGGAGAGCGAAGGCATGAACTACCGAATGATTCTGAGCCTTCTGGGCTACATTCTCCTGCTGATGGGCGGCTTTCTGCTGCTGCCCATGCTGGTGGCACTGTGCTACGGAGAACAGGAGTGGCTGCACCTGCTCCTGACCGCCGTCGGCAGCGCCCTTCTGGGCGGCCTGCTGGTGCTGCTGCGTCCCAAAAAGAACCGGCGGATGCACGCCAGAGAGGGCTTTATTATGGTCTCACTCTCCTGGGTGCTGATCTCTCTGGTAGGCGCCATCCCCTTTACCGTCAGCGGTGCCATCCCCTCCTACTTAGACGCGGTCTTTGAGATGGTCTCCGGCTTTACCACCACCGGTGCCAGCATTGTGAAAAACGTGGAAGTGCTGCCCAAGTGCTTCCTGCTCTGGCGCAGCTTCTCCCACTGGTTGGGCGGCATGGGCGTGCTGGTCTTTATGATGGCCATCGTCCCCCTGTCCGGCGACAGCATCTATCTGCTGAAGGCGGAGTCCCCCGGCCCCTCGGTGAGCAAAATGGTTCCCAAAATGCGCACCACCGCCCTGATCCTTTACGGCATTTACTTTGCCATAACCGTGATTCAGATTCTGGTCTATCAGCTGGGTAACTTCTGCGGCTGGGGCGAGATCAGCCTCTTTGACAGCGTGTGTCTGGCTTTTGGTACAGCAGGCACCGGCGGCTTTGCCGTTCGCGCCGACGGTCTTGCCAGCTATGCGCCCTTTGTGCAATATGTGACCACGGTGTTTATGATCCTCTTTGGCGTAAACTTCTCCATTTACTTCTTCCTCCTGTGCCGGAAATTCCGGCTGGTATGGAAGAATTCCGAGATAAAGTGCTATTTCGCCATTATTTTTGCCGCCATTATCCTCATTTGCATCAATCTCTACACCACCGGCGGCTATTTTGAGACCAAGGAGGAGATTTTCCGCTATACCGCCTTCTCCGTGGGCTCTGTGATCACCACCACCGGCTTCGGCACCACGGATTTCTCCCGGTGGCCGGAGTTCTCCCGTGTGATTCTGGCCATTTTGATGATCGTGGGCGCCAGCGCCGGTTCTACCGGCGGCGGCGTTAAGGTCAGCCGCGTGCTGATCCTGTGGAAGACCGCCCGTGCCGAAATCCGCCACCTGATCCATCCCAACTCCGTGGAAGTCATGACCATGGACGGCAAAAAAGTCGCCAAGGACGTGATCCACGGCACCAGTGCCTTCTTTATCGTGTACTTCCTGCTGCTGGTAGGCTCGGTGCTGATTGTTTCCCTGGACGGCTTCGGCACAGAAACCACCCTGACCGCCGTGCTGGCCACCCTGAACAACATCGGCCCCGGTACCAGCGCCATGATTGGCCCCATGGGTAGTTATGCTGACTTCTCCAACCTGTCCAAGCTTGTCATGATCCTGGACATGCTGCTGGGTCGATTGGAGCTCTTCCCCATCGTTCTGCTGCTGCGACCCTCCACCTGGAGAAAGCATTGATCCCTTACTGCTCTGCAAGATGCACTTGCAGAGCAGTTTTCTCTTCGCAAAATTTTAGATTGCATATCCATATCATTTGTGCTATGATATATGCGTGAAGTTGTGTCCGAAAGAGGAATTCCTATGCAGACAATGATTTGTGAAGTCTGCGGCAGCAGCGCTCTGAGCAAGGAAAATGGGCACTATATCTGCCGCTATTGCAAAACAAAATATACCATAGAGGAAGCACGAAATCTTCTGCACAGCGATCCCGTAGAAGATCCTGCCGATTGGGAGGCGCTGCGGGCGCTTGCCCGTCAGGCTGTGGCGGCGGGACAGGGACAGCGCGCCAAACGCTACTATGAGCTGGCGCTGCAGAAGAATCCCGATCTCTGGGATGCCCTGTTTTACAGCTTCTACTTTGCGGCCATGACCTGCCATCCCATGGAGGTCGAGGAGATCGCAGAGCAGCTGGACGACATTCAGGTCGAAGCGCTCCGGCTCATTCAGGAGCATGTTGCCGAACCCAAGACCGAACAGGAGGCGCTGGAGGAGCTGACCCACCGCATGATTGAAGTGTCCGACCACCTGTTCCTTGTCTCCAAGAAAGCCCACTATGACCAGGTAACCCGAAACAAGATCTTCGAGAATGCCAAATACGCACGGGAGGGTACGCTCTGCCGTGATGTGCTCTACCATTATGGCGATCTGCTGGTGATGCTCTATAAGGATTGCTACGGACGGCTTGCGGCCATGAGCTGGGAGGCTGCTGCAAGACAGCACGAAAAGCTCCATCCTGTCCTTCACGACTTACAGGGTAGTCGGCAGACGCTCCTTGCCTATGGCCGAAAAATCCGCAAATACAACCCCCACTACATTGCACCCAAGCTAAAGAGCGGCGGCTGCTACGTGGCAACGGCGGTCTACGGCTCCTACGATTGCCCCCAGGTGTGGACACTGCGCCGCTATCGGGACAACAAACTGGCAAAGACGGCCTCCGGTCGGCTGTTTATCCGCATTTACTACAGTCTAAGCCCCACCCTGGTGCGACTCTTTGGGGCGCAAAGCTGGTTCCGCCGCCTCCTGAAGCCCCGGCTGGATCGCCTGGTCAGCCGCCTGCAAAAGGAAGGCGTGGCAGATACACCCTACGATGATCAATAAGGAAAAGGGACGATCTCAAAAATGAGGTCGTCCCTTCGCTGTTTATTTATCTTCCTTTGCTTTTCTGCGCTGCATTTTCCAGCGGTAGATTTTGTCGAACAGGCCGAAGATGTGCATATACAGCAGCGCTGTGGCTGCAATGCACAGTCCCATGGCTACGGTCATGATATGACCGCAAACGGCCTCGGGGACGATGCCGTAAAGCGCCCCCTTGGTCTCCTCCTGGAAGAGCCGTATGCAAATCAGCAGAAAAATCGCTGCACCGCCTGCTAAGTTGATCAGCTTGTTTTTCAGCTTTTTACTTTTTTCCTCCACGTACTCTCCGACTTTTTTTATGGTGTCTTTGGTCTCCTGATCCATGGTCTCGCTTTTCCTTTCTCCGTCAATCATTTCCCGAATGTCTACCTCATAGAAGTCTGCAAGGTCTATGAGCATGCTCAGATCCGGCAGATTGCTGCCCGTCTCCCATCGGGAAACCGTTCGGGAAGAGACATAAAACTTCTCCGCCAGCTGCTCCTGGGTCAGCCCCTTTTCCTTGCGCAGCTGTTTCAGAAATGCACCTATTTTTTCCTGGTTCAAAATGAGCCCTCCTTTCGCCGTTCATCCTACCGTCAAAGCTCCCAAATATCTACGACACAAAGCGAGAAATGCCGTTTTACAGGAACAGGACACGGAATGTCGGCTGGGTAAATCATGTAAACGGAAATTTATATTTGGTGAATAACGAATGGTGAATAGTGAATAATGGAGGTATTGGCTCCGCCGATTTATTTAAAATCAATGCGCAAAGCGCATACCTTCGCCATTCACCATTCACTATTCATCATTCACCACTCCAACGCTAAATTTCCGTTTATCGGTGTGGGGGACATGGAAAATCCATCGCAAGCTGTGGCTGCGATGGATTTTTGTCGAATTGTTCCCCATACTTTTGCTTATTCTGATTCTATTTTGGACTCGGTGGGCTTTTTGCGGATCTTGATGCCCGACCACATGAGGATGATGATCTGCCCGGGGATGCCCAGAAGGTAGATCAGCCAGATATTGATGCCCAGGGCCAAAAAGGAGATGTGCAGCGTGGCCAGGCCGGACCACATAAGTAGGGAGACAATGAGGTAATTGACCCGCACGTCAAACCAGGCGCTGTTGAACACCAGCCACACAATGCAGGACACCGGCACCGCCGCCAGGAAGGCCAGCCACTGGAACTCCTCCTCCGGGGCGATCAGGGATACCAGCACAAAGCTGAGCATCGCCACAAACCACACCAGCAGCACGGAGATGCCCGTAATAAAGCCACGGTTGTAGCGGTGAGCCGTTTCACGTTTCTGCTTCTTGGGGGCGGCATGATCCTCCTCTACCAGGTAATCCAAAGTAACCTGGTAGAGCTTGGCGATCTCCAGCAGCACGGTGATATCCGGCAGGGACTCGCCCCGCTCCCACTTGGACACCGCCTTGTCGGAGTAGTTCAGCCGTTCTGCCAGCTCCAGCTGGGTCATGCCAGCCTTCTGCCGCAGCTCGGTAATATTTTTGGAAATAATTGCTTTGATATCCGTCATAAGGGGACTCAATCCCTCCTTCTGCGGCCTACGATCATCAGCAGGCGCAAAAATTGTGTCAGCGACACCGCCAGAGCGGCCACATAGGTCAGAGCGGCGGCAGAGAGCACCTTCTTGGCACCCTTCTGCTCCTCGGAGGTGAGGAGATAGCTGCCCTCAATGGCCTTGAGAGCCCGGCGGCTGGCGTTGTACTCCGTGGGCAGGGTGACCAGCTGGAACAGCACGCACATGCCGAAGCACAGCACCCCAAACACCGCCACATAGTAGAAAAAGTCGCTGAGGGCGGCGAACATGGGCAGCGCCATGCAGAGAATGCCAATGAGGATCAGGGGCATGGACAGCTTGGAGCCGATGTTGGTGGCCTTGACAATGGCGGCACGGAACTTGATGGGACCGTAATTCTGGGCATACTGCACCGCATGACCGGCCTCGTGGGCGGCCACGCCGATGGCAGCGGGGGTGGAGGCGCCATAGACGCTGTCGGACAGGCGGATCACGTTGCTCTTGGGGTCGTAATGATCCGTCAGATTTCCCGACACGTGCTCGATGCGCACACCGCTGACCCCATTGGCCGTCAGCACAGCTCTGGCGGCATCGGCGCCGGTCATGCCACGGTAGGTGCGCATTTGGCTGTATTTTCTGAAGGTGCTGTTGACACGGCTGCTGGCCCAGAGTGAAAAAATCACGGCAGGCAGAACCAGAACCAGATAACTCCAGTCGTAATAGTAGAAAAAGGGCATTTATGCTCCTCCTGTCAGATCTCCTCCGGCTCCATGGCATTGTGGAGGGTTTGGGTAATAGCGCCCCGGAACGCCCGATCGGCATGGGTATGGACGGTGGTCAGGGCGGCGGCGCAGTAGGGGATCTCTACCTTGCCGGCCATGTACAGGTCGTTATCCAGAATGAACTTGATCTCCTTGTCCTCCTGCTTGCCCCGCTTGACCATGCCGGGGCCGCACTTGAGCTTCAGACGGCAGCCGCCTGCCAGGTTCAGCTCCGCCTCCTGAGAGGCATGGAGGAAGCTGCGCTCCTGCACATCCTCCTCGCCCATGAGACCCAGATAGGCAGGCTGGATCAGGTCGGCAAAGTTGTAGCCCTCCAGATCCAAAGCACGACGGGAGAAGGCGTTGATGTATCTGAGGCCGATGCGCTCAAAGAAGGCAGGCTCATAGACCTCCACAAAATTGGCCAGCACCGCATCCAGACGGGCGGCAAATTCCTCCCAGGTGGTGTAGGCAGGGGTGGCCAGGGCGATGAAGGTATTGGTCATATTCACCTTCCAGCGGCCGTCGGCGGAGAGGAACTGGTGATTGACCACGTCGGGCTGCTCCTGCAGCTTCATATTGCCGGGCTGTCCCATGAGCTTGGGGGGCAGCTTTTCAATGTTACGGGTGTAACGGGGATACTCTCTGCGGATGCGCTCCTGGAAATCCACAGGGTCCTTGGCTCCGATGGACAAAATCGCAGGAAAGCGCAGCTGGCAAATGACCTCCACCAGCTGGGGCTTGCGGTACTGCACACGGCTTGCATCTAAAAACATAATCCATTGCTCCTTTGGGCATTTTTCTTATTATAACACAGACCGGGCAGATTTTGCAAGGCAATTCACAAAAGCGTTACAAACAGCCAAATTCCACAAATCAGGGCTTGACAAAGAGAAATTTCTGCCATATAATGACAATACTTAAGCGGTTAAGTAAGCCGTTTGCAACAAAATATTACAGGAGGGTACTTACTATGAAAACGCTGAAACGAGCCTTATTATCCTGCCTTCTGATCCTGGCCCTGGTGCTGATCTGGGGCTGCAACGAGGCACCTGCCGCAGAGTCCACCACCGAGTCCACAGAGCCTACGGAGCCTGCGGTCTGGACGGTGATCTTCCAGGACAGCACGGATCAGAGTGTGCTGCAGGAGCTGCAGGTGGAAGACGGCAGCACCATCGCAACCCCCGAGGTGACCAAGGAGGGCTACCTTGTGGAGGGCTTCTATGCCACCCCCGCCCTGAAGCGCCCCTTTGACTTCACCCAGCCCATTACCGGCGACACCAAGGTCTTTGTGGCCTGGAAGTCCGGCAAGGTGGACGAGCGCCCCTGGATGCTGGCCGGTGCCCTGGCCGGTTACCCCGACAACGCCTGGGGTAAGATCTGGCCCCAGGACGACTACCTGCTCAAGCCCATGGAGGGCGAATTCAACACCTTCTATATTGATGTCAACCTCTACAAAGGCGATGCCTTTAAGATCGCCGTCATCGGCGAGGGCTATGCCTGGGATACCACCAGCAGTGTGGATGCCGGCCACCTGGCGGACAAGACTGAGACCGCCGTGCTGTGCAGCGGCGAAAATGCCTTTGACTCCGGCGCCAACATCCAGGTCATGGAGGACGGCAAGTATCGCCTGATCCTGGTGACCGATGCGGAGACCCTGTCCCTGTGCCGCCTGTCCTATGAGCGCCTGGGCGATGCGGACGAGAAGCCCCAGAATATCAGCTATGATATGAAGCTCTGGGCCTCCTTTAATGACTGGGCGGGCCAGGATATGCAGCGCAACGGTGAGGATCTGATCTGGTGGTGCGAGGCCGATGTGCCTGCCGAGGGCGGCGAGTTCGGCGTGAAGAACGCTGCCACCGATGCCTGGTATTCCAGCGAGAACAATACCAAGAATATCGTTCTGGAGGAAGGCCACTATATGTTCTTCATCGAGCTGGAGCTGGTGGACGGTTCTCCCGTCCTTAAGGGCGAGATCATTGCGGAAGCGCCTGCCTACTATGTGGTAGGCACCTGCGGTAAGGGCGGCTGGGCTGCCGATGCCACTGCGGAGAATACCGCCTACCGCATGGAGGAGCAGGATGGCAAGTATGTCCTGACCGTCACCTTCACGGAGGAGGAGATCGTGGATTGGGCCGACAATATGGTAGCCTTTAAGGTGGCCTACGGCTGCGGCGGCAAGGTAGCCAACGAGAACTGGTTCGGCGCAGAGGACATGGGCAACATCACCGTCGCCCCCGGCACCTATACCATCACCTTTGATCCCGCCACCGGCGAAGTGACCGTAGCATAAAGAAAAAGCGTGCCGGTGGAGAATATTCCCTCCATCGGCACGCTGTATTGTCAAACTCGGATATGGTGTGCGCCGGTGGCCTCTTCTCTGGCCATGGCACGGAGAGCGGCATCCACCGCCTTCCGGGCATAGAGACCGTAGTCGATCTCAGGGATCACAAGAGCGGTATCCTCAGGCAGCGCTTCGCCGTCTGTGAGGCAGGAGAAGAAACCCAGCAGATAGTCCCGGTAAGGGGCGCAGTTGGGCTTCTCACAGAGGAGGGCGGCCTTGGGGGCAGCACTTTGACGGCGCAGCGCCGCTGCATCCGGGGTGATGCAGTAGAACAGATCGTTTTGGATCTGCCCATCCAGATAGAGCAGGGGGACAAAGCTGTTGTCGCCCAGGATCCGGAATTCCTCTTCCGTAATATCGATGGCGAATACCGCATCCACGTTGGTCACCTGCTGGCGCAGGCATTTTCCCGTCAGCAGAACCAACTGATAGCCAGCCTTCTCGGCCTCCTCCGCCAAGGCTTGGAGCAGCTTCTGCTTGTGGGCGCTGTTCTCCCCGTGGGGGACGAACACGCCGAAATGGTTGGTCTTGCCCGTGGCCAGGGCTCTTGCGCTGGCGCTGGACACGTAGCCTACCATATTTGCCACGTGCAGGATCCGCTTTTTGGTTTCTGCGCTGATGGATTGGTTCGGCACATCGTTGAGGACGTAGGAGACCGTGGCGGTGGAGACGCCGCACTCCCGTGCAATGTCCTTCATGGTGTACTTCTTCTTCATAGCACCATCTTATCATATGAGAAAAAAACTGTCAAGCGAGGTAATACATGCTGAATTTTTCCCTGTCCCACATTCCCGGCACGGTGGATGCCTGCCCCCTGGAGGGGCAGATGCACCTGCGGTTTCGGGTGCGAAGGGGTCTGCTTCGGTCGGCGGCGCTGATCTACCAGTGCAATAAGAACCGCTGGCACATAGAGCGCTTCACCGCGCCCATGGTCTGCACCTTTTCCGACTCTGAGCTGGACTATTTTTACGGCGCTGTTCCCCTGACGGATCGCCGTTTTGCCTATATTTTTGAGCTGCACTGCGCCGATGGCAAGACCCGTTTCCTCTGCGAGGAGGGGCTGACGGAGCGCTTTGACCACGACCTGGGCTATTTCAATTTTTTCCAGTACTGCTCCCAGTTTGCCTGTGATAGAATGACCGTACCGGATTGGGTGCGCAGCGCCGTCTGCTACCAGATCTTCCCGGAGCGCTTTGCGGTGGGCAAGTCCCAAAAGGATACCTCCTACATCACAGACCCCTGGGGCGCTCTGCCCACCCCGAAGAGCTATTTCGGCGGCGACCTCCGGGGCATTGCGGAGCATCTGGAGCATCTGGAGCGGCTGGGCTGCAATGTGCTCTACCTGACCCCCGTCTTCTGCTCCCCCACCAACCACAAGTACGAGATCACGGACTACACCCACGTAGACCCCGCCTTCGGCGGCGACGAGGCGCTGCTGGATCTGACGGAGAAGGCCCACAAAATGGGCATTCGGGTCATGCTGGACGGGGTCTTTAACCACTGCTCCGTGGATCACCCCTTCTTCCGGGATGCCCAAAAGCGGGGCAAGGACTCTCCTTATTACAATTGGTTCCTCTGGCTGGAGGATGGCAGCTACGAGACCTTCGGCAGCGTAAAAACCATGCCCAAGCTCAACACCGGGGAGAAAGCCGTTATGGACTATTTCTGCGGCGTTGCCCGGGATTGGATGGAGCGCTGCGGCATTGACGGCTGGCGGCTGGACGTATCTGACGAGATCTCCCACAAATTCCTGCGAGCCTTCCGTGAAGCGGTGCTGGAGCAGCGCCCCGATGCCATCATCATCGGGGAGGATTGGCACCGTGCCACCCACTATCTCAACGGCGACCAGTACGACGGCATTATGAACTACGGCCTCACCAAGGCGCTTCTGGACCTGCTGGCCTTTGGCACTCTGGATGCCGCCGGCTTCCGGGATCGGCTGGTGCGGCTGTACCACTGCTATTCTTTGGCCGCCAACGAAAAGATGCTGAATCTTTTAGGCAGCCACGACACCCATCGTTTCCTCACCCGGGTTTCGGGGGATAAGCAGAAGCTGCGCACCGCCCTGGCGATCCTGTTTTTCTACCCCGGCATTCCCTGTGTCTACTATGGTGACGAGATCGGCCTGTCCGGGGGCTACGACCCGGATTGCCGCCGCTGCTTCGATTGGAACGAGGAGAACTGGGATCAGGAGACCTTCCGTCTCATTGCCCGTTTGAGCCGCTACAAAAAAGAGCCTGCCCTTTCCGTAGGTCAATTCAGCATCACAGAAAAGGAGGGCATTGTGACCCTGTGCCGCAGCGCAGCGGCGCAGCAGCTGACACTCCGTGTCAACGGTACAGACCGCCCCAAAGAGGGTCTTGCGCCCTATGGATTTGAAATCATCGAGAAACAGGAGGATGAACCATGAAACGTTGGATCGCAGTGATTTTATGCCTCTGCCTCGGCCTGCTCTGGGGCTGCGGCAGCGAGGAGGCCGAGACCCCGGAGGTGGATACCTCTGACCTCTATCAGCAGGTCATGGCCCGCTTTGACGGGAAACTGGAGCAGGGCGCCGTGGTTAAGGTGCTGGAGAACGACACCGCCGTGGAGCTGGGCTATGTGGATCAGCTGATTACCGCCTTTAACGAGGCTTACAAGGATCAGGGTATCTCCGCAGAGCGCATGAACATTGACCAGTACTCCGATTTGGCCACCGATGGTCCCTACGGCTACGGCCCCGATGTCTGGTACCAGGCCAATGACATCCTAATGAAATATGCCGACAAGCAGCACCTGCTCCCCCTGCCCATCTATGACATGGAGTGCTATGAGCAGATCCCCCAGAGTGCCTGGAATGCCTATGCCACCGACATGAACGGCGAGACCTTTTACTGCGGCATTCCCCTGAACGTGCAGTCGGGTATGCTCTACTACATCGAGTCCATGCTGCCGGAGAACTGGCAGCAGCAGTGGGACGTGAACCAAAACGGCACGCCGGACTTCTTCGAAACCTACACCGCCCTCTATGCCTATTCCCAGCTCTGCAAGGAGGGCGGCCAGAAGACCCAATACGGCTACCTGGACGAGACCGTGGATACCTATTTTATGAGCGGCTACCTCATGACCTACGGGGCCTACATCTTCGGCAGCAACGGCACCGACCCCTCGGATATCGGCCTTGCCGCCGGGGAGAGCTACAAGGGTGCCCGGATGATCCGCCAGTGGGCAGGTCAGATGAACAACACCGAGATCTTAGACAGCGCCTTCTCCTCTGCCGCCTACCAGTATCTGGCAGACGGGGTCATGCTCTGCACCGTCACCACCCCCGATGTCTCCCGGATGTTCCTGCGTTCCATGGTGGCCACCGGCAACTGGACACAAGAAGAAGCCGAGAAAGATCTGAAGATGATCTCCGTCCCCCGTCTTCCCAAGAGCGCTGATTTGACCGCCGATGCCTGGGAGGACACCGTCACCGACATGGAGGCGCTAACCGTAGAGACCGCCATGATGGGCGGCATCAACGGCTACGGCATCTCCGCCTACACCAAGTGTCCCAATGCCTCTCTGGCCTTTGTGGAGTTCGCCACCTCCTATGCCCAGGCGCTGCTGCGCCATGAGTATCTGGGGGTTGCTCCGGCTCGTGCCGACGCTGCCGATGCCATTTCCCAGAATGACCCCGTGGTGGGCATTCTCTTTGACCGCCTGGATCGGGGTCTGATCCGCATTATGCCTGCCATTACGGAGATCGGCCAGCTTTGGACTCCGGCAGAGTCCTTCCTCATCGATCTCTCCACCGACCCATACCGCCAGGAGCGTGGGGAGGCCCTGCTCTACGAGACCGACGAGGACATCAAAGCCGGTCTGGAGCGGCTGGTGAGCCAGATCCGGGATGCCATCGAGACCCTGGCATGAGGGCTGCAAGATGAAACAGAAACTCCTCTCCGCTGCCGGGGCGCTGCGCCGCAGCCCCTGGCAGGTGAAGCTCTCCATGGTGGTCATGGGCCTGGGGCAGCTGTGCTACGGCCAGATCGTCAAGGGGCTTTTCTACCTGCTGTGCTTCTCTGTGTTCCTCTTTTACTTCGTCAGCCGTGGCTTTACGGATCTGGTGGGCTTTTTCTCCCTGGGCACCAGGGAGGAAAACCTCTGGCTGGGGATCGCAGGCGATAACTCCCTGACCATGCTGATTTTGGGATTATTTGCCATTTTTATCCTGATTTTTGCCTTGGTTATTCATATTTCCAATGTAAAAGATGCACTTTTTACCGCCCGTCAGGCAGAGCATGGCATTCCGCCCCGCCGCTTCCGCCAGAGTCTGCAGACCGCCACGGACAGCAAGTTCCATGTCAGCGCTCTGTCCTTTCCCGTGCTGGGGGTGGCCATGTTCTCTATACTGCCCATCGTCTTTATGATCTGCATCGCCTTTACCAACCTGGGCGGCGATGTGGTCTACCCCAAGCTGGCCAGCTGGTCTCTGGACTCCTGGCGGAAAATTCTCAGCCTGGGTAAGCTGGGCGGTACCTTCGTCAAAATTCTGGGTTGGAACGTGCTCTGGGCCATTCTCTCTACCCTGCTGAATTTCGCCATCGGCCTGGGCATGGCTCTGCTGCTGAATAAGAAAAACGTCAAGGGCAAGAAGATCTGGCGAGCCTTCCCCATTCTGGCCTATGCCATCCCCGGCTTTATCTCCATGCTGGGCTTCAAGTATCTCTTCTCCCAGTCCGGCCCTATTAACTACTACCTGGACGAGGCGGGGATGATGCGGATCTTCTTCCTGACCAACGATGCCTCCGCCAAGTGGTGGGCCCGTGGCATCGGCCTCTTTGTCAATGCCTGGATCTCCACCCCCTCCATTATGCTCATGACCACGGGCATCTTAAGCAATATCAATACGGATCTCTACGAGGCCGCATCCTTAGACGGCGCCTCCCCCTTCCAGCAGTTCCGCAAGATCACATTGCCCTTCGTCCTCTTCTCCACCACCCCGGTGCTCATCGGGCAGTTTGTGGGAAATTTCAATAATTTCGGCATATTCTTCTTCCTCCGGGACGGGGTGATCTCCAACTACGCCGACTATTTCCTGGCCAGCGACACGGATCTGCTGATCAACTGGCTGTACAAGCTGTCGGTGGACAACAATTACTATGCCATCGGCGCTGCCATCAGCCTGGTGATCTTCCTCATCACCGCCGCCCTGTCCCTCACCGTCTATGTCCGCAGCGCAGCCTTCCGTCAGGAGGATACTTACCAATGAAAAAGAAAAAACTCACCCCAAGGCGAGCCGCCGACCATGTGATCACCTATACGGTGCTGCTTTTGATGTCCGCCGTGTTTCTCTTCCCCTGTCTGTGGCTGATTCTGGCCTCTCTGTCCAAAACCGGCAGCCTCTACGATTTCAAGGGCTTTTTCCCACGGGAATTCAGCTTTCAGACCTTCGTGGAGCTGTTTACCGATGATGTCAACGGTCTCTACCCCTACAAGACCTGGTTTTTTAATACGCTCTATGTGGCTATCTGCAGCGCCCTTTTGGGTACGGTGCTGGTGCTGCTGACAGCCTATGTCATGTCCCGTTTCCGCTTCAAGGGCAGGGACACCATCAAAATGACCACCCTGGTGCTGGGGATGTTCCCGGGCTTTATGGGCATGACCGCCGTTTACATCATCATGACCCAGCTGGGGCTCATTGACCGGCTGGAGAGCCTGATTTTCTTCTATGCCGCCACCACCCCGGTGAACTATATGGTGCAGAAGGGCTATTTTGACTCCATTCCCAATACGGTCTTTGAGGCGGCACGGCTGGACGGCGCCACCAATCTGCAGGTCTTTACCTCCATCACCCTGCCTTTGAGCAAGCCCATGGTGGTCTACACCATGCTGACCCAGTTCGCCTGGCCCTGGAGCGATGTGCTTTTGCCCAAGCTGCTTCTGAAGGATCGGGAAACCTGGACGGTGGCGGTGGGGCTGTTCAATCTGCCGGAGACCCACTTTGCCCGCTTTGCCGCAGGCTCTGTCTTTATTGCCGTCCCCATCGTGATCCTCTACTTCTGCCTGGTAAAAAACATTGTCAACGGCCTAACCGCCGGCGCTGTAAAGGGCTGAGAAGGATTGCTGTAAGCGGAAATTTATATTTGATGAATAACGAATGGTGAATAGTGAATAATGGAGGTATCGGCTCCGCCGATTTATTTAAAATCAATGCGCAAAGCGCATACCTTCGCCATTCACTATTCATCATTCACCACTCCAACGCAAACTTCCGTTTACGCTCATAGGGACAGGTGTCCGCATATAAAAATCCCCCGGGGCTGATTTTCAGCCCAGGGGGATTTTTTCATTCTTTTAAGGCTTTAGAAGCCGGTGAGCTTGAAGGCGATGAGCTCCATGGCGCTTTCGTCGGCTCTGTCTTCGGTCATAAGCACCAGAAGGCTGCCATCCTCCAGGAGGGTGGCGCTGCAGAACCAGGGATAGGTCGTGCCGAAGATCTCGGTGTCATCCACAGTTCCCAGGTGGGTACCCTGCTGATCCCAGAAGACGATCTCTCGGAGATTGCCGTCCAGAGCCAGGAAACCGTTGGAGGTTTGGCAGACGTAGCTGACGCTGCCCAGGCTCTCGCCATTCTCGTCGCTGAGCACGGTCTGAAGGTTGCCCTCCGGATCATAGACCCAAATGCGGCGGTTCCAATCGGCATCGCTGCCGCAGACATAGATATAGTCCTCGTCAATGATCACCAGATCCAGGCTGTCCACATCCGGGAATGCCATGGGCTCGGTGACAATTCCGTCCTGAGCGACGGTAATGCGGGCGCACTCGGGATCGGAGAACCAGTTGATGCCCCAGGTGCCGGAGGGATGCATGGCAACATAGTCCATATCCTCAAAAGTCGCAATCACCGCAGCATCCTGCACAGCGGTCAGGGGCTCCATAAAGTCGGAAAGCCACACAAGTCCGTTCCGGTCTGCCTGGGCATAGAGGAATTCGCTGCCGGTTTCGATGGGAGGAATATCCAGGGTCAGCTCCGTGCCGGTATAGGCATAGCACAGCAGCTGGCCGTCGGAGAGCACGTAGGCGCGGTTGTCCACCACAGCAATGTCGTGGTCAAAGGTCTCATCGGTGACCAGGCCACCCTCAAAGGGAATCCACTCGCTGCGCAGGTTCATCTCACCCAGGGTAATGGCATGGGCCTCGCCCACAAAGGGCTCGCCCTCCCACTCCCAGGGGCCGTCCACATTGCCGATGTCCGTGAGATTAAAGCTCAGGCCGTCCAGCAGCTGCTGCACACGCTCGTCCTCATACTCACCGACGATCTCCACAAAAACCGTGGCACCGGCGCCCTCTACACGGGCAAAATAGCGCAGGCAGGGAGATCCCCAGTAGTTGCCCTCCTGGCGGAGACAATCCACGCCGCCGACGGGGGTGAAGTCATAGGCATTGTTTTCGGCGTACTCGTAGGCATCAAAGCCGTAGCTGTTCAGATAGTCGCGGAAACCGGAGGGGTCTTCCAGGCTGACACGGATCTCTGCGTTGACTACATAATCATACTCGTCACCCTCCACAGGGATCATGAGAATGACCTTCGACCAATCCTCGTCCGTATAGAGGTCTTCCTCGGCATAGTACCAGGTGTCTGCATCATAGGTCAGTGTCCAAAGGGGCGTTTCCAGGGTCTTGGTATTTGCGGCAGGGGTTTCTGTGGTGGGGTCAGTGGGAGTAACGTCCTGGGTGGGCTTCTCTGTGGGCTCATCGGTGGGCTCTGTGGGCTTCTCCGTGCCGCCGCAGGCTGCCAGAGACAGCAGCATGGCAAGGGCTAAGAGCAAAGCAAGCAGTTTCTTCATCACAACGTCCTCCAAATAAAAATTTTATACAGGGCCGCCGCAGTATTCGCAGCAGCCGCTGGCATCGGGCAGGGTGGTAGCGCCGCAGTGGGGACAGGTGACGGCGGTCTTGGGTGCGGCAGCCTGGGCCTTTTCTTCCCGTTTCTGCTGCCTTGCGTTCAGCAGCGCAGCCTTCAGTTCTTCGCCCATCTGCTTGTACTGGCGGTATTCCGCATCCATCTCCGGACGGAATGCGCCGCCGCCCAGCCGCATACCGCCCTGCTCCATGGTAACTCTGCTGCGGTTGAGCTTGAAGCGGATATCATCAAAGTAGGGATTACGGACGAAGATGGTGATGTAAAAGTCATACTCATATTCATAGCGGGGCGGCACATAGCTGATCTCCTGGCCGTCCTTGCCCTCACGCTTCAGCTCCGTGCGATCCTCTTCGATGTCCAGAATGCAATCGGTGACAGCGGAGAACTCCAGCACATCGGGATTTTCCTCGGCCAGCTTGGTGGGGTTGGTCTCGTCAGTGACCATAAACACACCGGCATCCTCGTCCAGCAGCACACGCATACTCTCGCCAAAGCTACGGGTCAACTGAAATGCGGCGACCTTTTCCTTGTTGGCCTCACGGTACTCCAGCTGCTGCACGATCTGCTCCACGGTGGAGTGGCGGCGGTCGTCAAACCAGGGGGACAGTTTTTTTGCACAGGTCTTGCAGAGATTGCCGTCCTCCAATTTGCGGTTGCCCAGCAGGCCGATCTCACCGTCACAGACGGAGCAGTTCTTTTTCTTAAACATATTCCCAAAAAATCCCATAATTACCTCCTTATGAATTTGCAGGGAGCGGCGACGGCCCCAACCGTCGCCGCCCGGAAAGCAGGATTGTTTATTTAGTCCTTGGGAAAGACCTGTGCAACATCGGAAACGACATAGTCACCGTTTTCGTCGGTGACGATGCAGTAGACCTCGATGGTGCGGCAGTAGTCGAAGTCGTAGTCGGTGAAGGTGTAGAACAGGTAGTCGTCGGTGTCATCGGTGACATAGGTGCGGACGATCTCCTCAACGCCGTCACGGACGACGATCCACTCGTAGGTGTAGGCGGGAATTCCGCCGTAAACCTCTACCACAAAGGCGATCTCCTCATAGGAGGACTCCATCTGATAGTCCATGGGAGAGCCGATCAGTGTCAGGGGCACATACTGGTAGACATAGGCACGCTGACTGGTGACCTTAGCGCCGGTGCTGTCGAAAACCTCGCAATAGACATAGATATTGCTGGTCTCGTCGAAATCGTAGTCGGTGAAGCGCCACTCCAGGGTATTGGCGGGGGCATCGTCCTTCACATAGCCACAATCCACCACTTCCTGGTCATAGCAGACAAGCCAGTGGTAGGTGTAGTCGGGAGCGCCGCCGGTGACCTTTACGGTGAACTCAGCGACCTCATCGGAAGAGCTCATGTAGTAGTGAGAGGGAGAGGAGACCAGGGCAAAATCGGTCTTCGGCACCACATAGGCACGGCTGGTCTCTACATAAGCGCCGGTGGAATCGCTGACCACGCAGCGGACGAAAATATCACGGTGATCGTCAAAGTCATAGTCGGTGAAGCGCCACTCCAGGGTGTTGGAGGTGGAATTATCCACCACAGCGCCACAATCTACCTCTTCCTCGTCATAGTAGACGAACCAGTGGTAGGAATACAGGGGCTCGCCGCCGGCGACGCTGACGGTGAAAGTGGCCAGCTCGTCGGAGGAGGTCATCTGATAGTTTCTGGGAGAGGAGACCAGTTTGAAATCGCTCTTCTCCTGCACCTCGGCATAATCGGAGATGACAATATTGCCATCGGCATCGGTGACCTCGCAGTAGACCAGGATCTGGCCGCACTCGTCGAAGTCGTAGTCGGAGAAGGTCCAGCCGAAGGAGTAATCCGTAGCGTCGGTGGTGTTGATATCGCCCAGAACCTCGGTCTCGTCGTAGCTGATATACCAGCGGTAGGTATAGGGAGCGGAGCCGCCGCTGATCTCAATGTCGAAACTGACCAGCTCCTGGGAGGAGGTCATGCGATAGCTCTTGGGGTGGGAGACGATCTCCAGATCTCTGCAGTAGAAGCGGTAGAGGAAGGTAACGATCTGCGCACGGATGCAGGTCTCCTCGGGGCCAAAGGTGGTGGCGGAGGTGCCGTTGGTGA
>JAZNVK010000215.1:0-6121 GCA_045592805.1 Faecousia sp. | reverse complement strand
TTCGCTCCTGACCCGGCGGCCGGCTGCGCCGCAGGGGAGGATCAGGCCGCTGCTGACGGGCAGACCCAGCTCATCAGACTCTGTGTGGCCGCCGTAGCGGGGGGTCACAATGCTGTCCAGCAGGCAGGTCAGTACCGAGGGGGCAAGGCCCGTGGTGTAGGAATTGATAATAAAGAAGAGGGGATCATCCGACAGAACTCCGGCCACCAGCTGCAGGAAGGGGAAGAGATCCTTTTCCAACTTCCAGATCTCGCCGGAGGGGCCTCTGCCGTAGGAGGGGGGATCCATGATAATGGCATCATAGCGACGGCCACGCTTGATCTCCCGTTCCACGAACTTGGCGCAGTCATCGATAATCCAGCGGATGGGTGCTTCGCTGAGACCGGAGGAGGCGGCGTTTTCTTTTGCCCAGGCCACCATACCCTTGGCGGCATCCACATGGCAGACAGAGGCGCCTGCCTTGGCGGCGGCAAGGGTAGCACCGCCGGTGTAGGCGAAGAGATTCAGCAAGCTGACGGGACGACCGGCAGAACGGATCTGCTCAGCGATAAAGTCCCAGTTGGCAGCCTGTTCGGGGAACACGCCGGTGTGCTTGAAATTCATGGGCTTGACGTTGAAGGTCAGCTCATTGTAACGCACCTGCCAGCGCTCCGGCAGCCGATGCTGAGACCACTGACCGCCGCCGGTAGAAGAACGGGCATAACGGGCATCGTAGCTCCGCCACTTGGGGTGCTTCTTGGGGGTATTCCAGATGATCTGAGGATCCGGACGCACCAGGAAATACTTTCCCCAGCGCTCCAGCTTTTCGCCGTCGGAGGTATCCAGGACTTCATAGTCCTTCCAATGCTTTGCGATCCACATATCTCTATCTCCTGTAAGTTACATTAATATCATTGGTCGGCAATTTTGCGCCGTTCATACCACTGGGTATCCTCCGGCGGCAGAGCATCGATACTCTCCGGTGTCTGGGTAGACTCGGGAGGAGGCTCTGTAGGATCGGGAGGCGCGGTGGATTCCGTGGGCTCTGAGGGGTCAGTGGAGCCGTCGGGATTGGACGGATCTGTGGACTCCGAGGGATCGGTGGTGGAGGGGGTGACATCCTCCAGGGTCTTGTGCAGGTCGCAGAACATCTCTTCCTTTTCGGGATCGAATACATACTCTGCGTCCTTGTTGACCTTCCAGTCCTTATTAAACAGCACCTTGCTGACGGTGGTGATCTCGTTGCCCTCGGCCAGCTCGCAGAACTCGGTGCAGACCTTGCCGCTGGCGCCGCAGATCTTTACCTCCACGTGGCACTCGCATTTGCCGGCAGGTACATCGGACCAGTGCAGACGGATGCGGGAAACACGGTCCTGATCCCGTTCACGGATATCCTTCTCGCAGAGCTCTGTGGCCTTGTTGCCGCAGTCCATGCAGATGTCGTAGTAGCCTACACCCTCATAGGAGGAGAAATCACGGTACTCCAGATCCTCGTGGAGGGGTCTCATGACCTGATTCCACATGACGATAGCGGGGTTAGTCCAGGAGTCGGAGAGGATGATCTGTTCCTGCTCGTCATAGCCGCACCAGACGACGGAGGTGTAGTAGGGGGTATAGCCGGCGAACCAGCGGGTCTGGTTGTTGTTGGAGGTACCGGTCTTGCCGGCCACGGCCATGTTGCTCATATAGGCGGGGGTACCGGTGCCGTAGTCCACGGCGCTTTCCAGCATGCCGGTCATATAATAGGCGGTAAGCTCGCTGACAGCGGTATGACTCTCCTGGGTGTTGTCCAGGATGACCTTGTTCTCCTGATCCAGCACCAGGGTGTAGGTTCTGGCCTCACGGAATACGCCGTCATTGGGGAAGGTGGCATAGGCCTGGGTCACTTCACGGACGGTCATACCCCAGGTCAATTCGCCCAGACCCAGAGGGGCATAGGAGATATCGGTGTACTCTCTGCCGCCGATCTCCTGCTTCTCCACCAGGGTGGTAATACCCAGCTTCTGGGTGAGGAAGTTATAGCTGTTCTCCAGACCCAGATCGTGGAGCACCTTGACGGAGATGGTGTTCAGAGACTGGGTCACGCCCTGGAGCACCAGCACGTTACCGCTGTAGGTTCTGGAGCTGTTCTGGGGCCAATCCCGCTCATACTCGCCGTAGAAGGAGGAGTCCTCATAGGGGGAGGCGGGGGTGATGATACCGGCTTCCAGTGCAGGCGCATAGACCGCAATGGGCTTAATGGAGGAGCCGGTGGGCAGCTTACTCTGGGTGGCACGGTTCAGGGAGAGGGAACCGGTCTTCTCGCCCACACCACCACTCATGGCAACGATGTCGCCGGTGAGGTTGTCAATGATAACCGTAGCGGCCTGGAGCTGCTGGATACTGACGGTGTCGGGTACGTTGTCGGGATCCTCATAAACCGCATCTACCAGCGCCTGGATTTCGGGATCAATGGTGGCATAGATCTTGTAGCCACCGGTGAGGAGCTTCTGCACCGCAGCCTGCTCGCTGAGGTCATACTTCTCGCAGAGATCGTTGATGACATCACGGTAGACCGTGTCCTCAAAGTAGCTGTATGCGGTATTGGAGTCTACCTCGTAATTCTGCGTGCCGCAGTTGGGGCAGAAGTAGCAATCGTCCTCCGGTTCATCATAGTCACCGCGGACACCTTCAAAGCCGCAGTTGGCGCAGAGATAGGTATCCTCGTCGTACAGACCGTTGCGGAAAACCAGCTCCTGCTCGGTGGCTGCCTCGTAGGCGGCTTCGGTATCAAAGTAGCCCTGGGCGTTCATCTCCGAGAGAATGGTCAGCTGGCGCTTGCGGTTGAATTCGGGGTAGATATAGGGGTCATAGAGGGAGGGATTATTGGTAATGCCGATGATGCAGGCACACTCTGCGGGAGTCAGCTCGTTGACATCCTTGGCAAAATAGACCTCAGCGGCACTCTGTACACCGTAGCAGCCTTCGCCCAGATAGATGGTGTTCAGATACCATTCCAGAATTTCTTCCTTGGTGTAGCGCTCCTCCACCGCCAGGGCGCGGAAGATCTCCTGCACCTTACGGTTGATGGTCACGTCGTCCTCCTTGGACAGGTTCTTGATCAGCTGCTGGGTGATGGTGGAGGCACCGTAGGAGGCACCGCCGCCCACAAAGTTGCCCACAGCGGATACCGTTCGAATCCAGTCCACACCGTCGTGCTCGCGGAAACGCTTATCCTCAATGGCGATTGCGGCGTTGATCATGTCCTCGGGAATTTCTGCATAGCTGACCCAGATACGGTTCTCCGTGGCATAGAGCTGCTGCAGTTCCTTATATTCACCGGTCTCCCGATCCTGATAATAAATAATGGAGGACTGGGCCAGGGAGATGTTGTCCAGCTCCAGATTCTCGGCATATTCATAGGCCTTGGGGATGACATCGGTCTTGAGGTACTGGGAGAATTCGGTCATGAAGATGGTACCGGCAATGATACCGATGAGGGCAAAGGTGCCGGTGATGACCATGGCCCAGAGCAGGACCTTACCCAAAACGTGCAGGAAGACCCGGGTAATTCGCCAGGCAATATGGGGTTTTCTGGCGGGGGTCTGAGATTTATCAGCCATAAAAAATTCCTCACTTTCGTAAGCATTATCTATCCGATACCGTCCGGAAACAGACGGTTGACACAGTGTCCCTATCTATATAATTATATCACGCCTGTCAACCGGATATTAAAGCAAATATTGTTGGATCATTTGATGGAATTTGGAGAAAACAGCGAAAAAAACATGAACAGAATTGAAAAATACGGGATCATTGGAGAAACGGATTATTTTGAGAAGACGGGCAGGAAAAAGAAAATTTTTCCATGGACATAATTGCGCCTCTTTTCCTCTTGATTTTCTCAGCGGTTGCGGTTAAAATAGGATTACAAAGAGCCACGGAGGATATACTATGGATCAGGATAACGGTGCGCAGATCATCTCTATCACCGACGAAGACGGCGTAGAGTACGAGCTGGAGGTTTTGACCTCTGTCCACTATGAGGGTGCGGAGTACCTGGCGCTGACCCCTGCGGATGCGGCTGACGAAGAGCAGGAGCTGGAGGTCAGCATCCTCAAGTCCGTAGAGGAGGACGGCGAACCGCTCCTCATTGCCGTGGAGGATGAGCAGGAGCTGGAGGCGGTATACGACCTTATGATGGAACAGCTCTTCGCTGATGACGAGGATTGAAGCTGCCTCTTTGACGATTACTGTTGTAAAAAGTTCCCTGCCGGGTGCGTGATAGCCCCCTTTAAACCCACATCAAATTCAAGGGATGTCGGACTTCCGTTTCGGCGTGCAGGCCTCCCGTTCCGGCTTTGACCGTGAATGGACGTTGGAAGCAGAAAAGACGCGGAGAGACAACCCACCTGCCCTTTCGTGCAGGTTATAATCGGGGTTACACGGCCACGGCGGGGCATTGAAAAAGTCGGATCTCACGAGAGCTCCGGCTTTTTTTCGTCAAAACCCCATGGGTTTTTGTCACTTGGTGACATTTTACTCCATCTGAGAGGGGAATTTGTGAAATATTTCGAAATTTTTTAAGGAATTTTCACTTTTTACTTGCAAGAATGAGAAAATCAAAGTATAATGTCTAATGCTGTGAATTCGGGCGCAGACCCGAATATTTTCCCACGAATGAGAGGTAATAACAAATGAGCGCATCCCGTGAAAGAAAAAAGCGTCTGGCCGAGGTCAAGGAGCCTGTGGTCGAGACCAAGAAAACCAAGAAGAAGATCTCCGAAGGCTGGATTTTTGCGATTTCCATCGTTCTGGTGCTGGCTCTGGTATTCGGCGGCATTTTCGCCTACAATGCATGGCAGCGCAACCGTACCGTTCTCACTGTTGGTGAGCACGAGATCGATGCCAAGGAGTTTAACTACTTCTACAACGCAACCGCAAGCAATTTCTTCAACTATTCTTCCTACCTGGGCATTGACACCAGCATCCCCCTGGATAAGCAGGAAGTGACCGAGAGCAACGCCACCATGCTGGGCCTGGTACTGGATACCGGCTGCCTGGCCGACATCACCCCCGTGGATGGCAGCTACGGTGTGACCCTGGCTCAGGTTGTGGCTGACAACGCCAAGCAGATGGCCATTGAGGCTTATGCCATCTACGACGCAGCGGTCGCTGCGGGCTTTGCCATGGACGAAGAGTGCCAGGGCGAGGTTCAGGCCGAGATGGATAATTTGCAGATGTATGCCGGTATGTACGGCTACAGCGATGTAGACGAGCTGCTGGAGAATAATTACGGCAAGGGCTGCACTGAGGAGACCTACCGCCAGTATCTGGAGGTCGTCCATGTTGCTCAGCATTATCCCAATGAGATCCAGTACTCCGATGCTGAGATCGCAGCACGTTATGACGAAGATCCCCAGACCTTTGATGTCGCTACCCTCTATGTCTACAGCACCAACGGCTCTGACTATGTAGAGGCTGCAGAAGACGGCACCAAGCCCGTTTCCGGCGAGGCAGAGGATGCCGAGGCTAAGGCCGCTGCTGAGGCTATGGCCAATAACTTCGACCTGGAGACCGAGAACGGCAAGGTCACTCTCTACACCGACTACACCTATGCCCAGCTGAAGAACCTCTGCGGCGAAGAGGCTGCTGAGTGGCTCTTTGGCGAGGCCAGCACCGACGGCACTTTCATCAAGCTGTTTAACAACAACGACTCCTACTATGTCCTGAAGCTCCTGGACAAGGAAGCCTACAATACCACCAACCTGCTGCAGATCTTCATCGCTGAGGATGCTGAGGATGCAGAACCGGTTGCCGGCGAGCCTACCGCAGCGCAGAAGCTGGATATTATCTCCGCCATGCTGGAGTCTGATCCCTCCCAGGAGAAGTTCCTGAGCCTGGCTGAGAAGTATTCCTCCAAGGATGTGGAGACCGAGGTCAACGGCCTGAGCCGCGCTGATATGAGCGGTGTTTCCGAAGAGGCTTGCCTCTGGGCCTGCATCGAGGATCGTGCCAAGGGCGATTGGGAGAGCTTCAAGGTTGACGGCGGCTACATCCTTCTGATGTATGTGGGCGAAGGCGACAGCTACCTGGACGGCGTCGTCAACAACCGCCTGATCACCCAGTGGATCACTGAGATCACCACCGCTGCTGAGGCAGC
>JAZNVK010000214.1:0-17122 GCA_045592805.1 Faecousia sp. | reverse complement strand
GACATCGAGATCCTCATTCCCTCCATGAACGGCTACAAGGAGGTCTCCTCCGTTTCCAACGCCCGTGATTACCAGGCTCGCCGTGGCAACATCCGCTTCAAGTCGGATCGTAGCCATGTCGTTCTGTGAGCCAAGGAGTTGTCCCTCTCTATTGTCTTCCTAAGACCGCTTGGCCTCCGACTTGACATCGAGATCCTCATTCCCTCCATGAACGGCTACAAGGAGGTCTCCTCCGTTTCCAACGCCCGTGATTACCAGGCTCGCCGTGGCAACATCCGCTTCCGCCGTGAGGCCACCGGCAAAACCGAATTTGTTCATACACTCAACGGCTCCGGCCTTGCTACCTCCCGTATCTTCCCTGCCATGGTGGAGCAGAATCAGCGTGCTGACGGCTCTGTTGTGGTGCCCGAAGTCCTGCGGAAGTATCTGGGCGGCCTTGAGATTATTGAAAAGAAATAAATTCTAAAGAAAGGAGGATATCTTTATGGCAAAGAAAGAAAAGAAGAAAAAGGGCGGTCTCATGAAGGAATTCAAGGAGTTCGCCATCAAGGGCAATATGTTTGATATGGCCATCGGCGTTCTCATCGGCGGCATCTTCAAGGATCTGGTCAACGCCTTCACCAACAACATCATTATGCCCATCGTCAGCATCTTCACCGGCAGCATTGACTTCTCCAAGTGGAAGATCGCTCTGCCCTCCCTGTTCGGTGCAAAGATCGACCCCGAGACCGGCGAGGAGATCATCAATTACCTGACTCTGGGTGATTTTGTCTCCGCAGTGATCAGCTTCCTGATCCTGGCCTTCGTCGTGTTCCTGATGGTCAAGGGTGTGAACAAGCTGCGTACCATGGGCAAGAAGGAAGAGGAAGAAGCTCCCCCCGCTCCTCCCGAGCCCTCCAACGAGGAAAAGCTGCTCACCGAGATCCGCGACCTGCTGAAGGACAAGTAATAACCCCGGCATCTACAAATAGCCCTACACTTTGGTGTGGGGCTATTTTTCTTTGAAACAAGGGGATTTTCTTGTAAAGAAAGAAAAAATATGGTATAGTCGAAATAAGAAGAGAAGGAGACGGTGCCATGGGGATAATTCTGTGTAAAACGAAGGGAAATGCAAGCCCTAAGGGAAAGCCGAGGCTGTATTTCACCTGCCATCCCGCGGATTTTGACCGATATTTTAATAAGCTCTGCGAAGATTTTTTTAAGACCCATGATTGTGCCGTCTATTATCGGGCAGATATGACCGCTGCCATTGCGGCCCGGGACAGAGAGACGGATCTGGAGAGCCACAATCTGTTTATTGTACCCATACCCACCGTCTGTTGTCCTCCCCGACACAGTACTGAGTCTGAACAATCTGGCCATTGCCTGCTACAATCTGGGGAATTACAACGAGGCGGCTCCCCTGCTGAAAAAAGCGCAGGATGCGCTGTATCAGGTCTTTGGCGCAAAGCACCCCGTTTCTAAGAAAACAGCGGATCTTTTTGCAATTCTCTGCACCACCTATCATCTATGCCCCCATTGCGGCGGCTCTGTAAAGGGTCTGTTCCGCAAGAAATGCAGCCTCTGCGGGAAATCCAAGGAGTGAAATCATCAGGAGGAGGAACTATGGTAAATCATTTCTGCAAAAAGCCCCTTTGGGAATGCTCTGCACGGCTGGCACGGGTGGCCACCGGCGCGGAAAAGGCGGAGCTTGTGATCCAAAATGCCCGTCTGGTCAATGTCTGCACCCATGAGATCCAGGAACATATCTCCGTGGCCATTGCCGAAGGGCGCATCGCCCTGGTGGGAGACGCCTCCCATTGCATCGGAGAAAACACCACCGTCATTGACGCAGAAAACAAGTACTTAGCCCCTGCCTTTATGGATGGCCACATCCATATTGAGTCCTCCATGCTGACCGTGGGCGAATATGCCAGGGCGGTGATCCCCCACGGCACCAGCGGAGTGTTCATCGATCCCCACGAGATCTGCAATGTGCTGGGTCTGGACGGGGTCAACTACATGATGGAGGATGCCAAACGCACCCCCATGAAGACCATGCTGACCACTCCCTCCTGCGTGCCTGCCGTAGGTGGCTTCGAGGATACCGGCGCTAAGATCGATCCCGAGGATGTGGCTCTGACTATGGAATACGATACCTGCGTGGGTCTGGGCGAGATGATGAACTTCCCCGGAATCCTGGGTGGCAACCCCCACACCCATGGCATCGTGGCTGAAACCCTGAAGGCAGGCAAGATCCCTACAGGTCACTACTCTCTGCCGGAGACCGGCGCCGGTCTCAATGCCTACATCGCCGGCGGCATCCGCTGCTGCCATGAGTCCACCCGTGCGGAGGATGCCCTGGCCAAAATGCGGCTGGGTATGTATGCCATGCTCCGGGAGGGCTCTGCCTGGCACGATCTGCAGGAGGTGGCAAAGGCGTTGACCCGGCATAAAGTGGACAGCCGCTTTGCCTGCCTGATCTCCGATGATACCCATCCCCGTACCCTGATCCGCAACGGCCATCTGGATCATATTGTCCGCCGTGCCATTGAGGAGGGCATCGACCCCATTACCGCCATTCAGATGGTCACCATCAATGTGGCGCAGTGTTTCCAATTAGATCACGAAATGGGCAGTGTCGCTCCCTCCAAGTGCGCTGACCTGGTGCTGCTGGACGATCTGGAGCGCTGCCATGTGACCGACGTCTTTATTGACGGCGCTTATGTTGCCAGGGAAGGGAAAATGCTGATAGATTTGGAACCCTATACCTACTCTGAAAAGGCGCTGCACTCCGTCCACCTGGACAAGTTGCGCCCCGAAACCTTTCAAATTCCCTGTGAGGGCGAGACAGCAAAGGTGCATGCCATCGAGATCATCCCCGCCCGGGTGGGTACTTTTGATAAAATCGTCACGCTGCCTGTAAAAGAGGGCGGAATTCAGGCTGATCCGGCGCAGGATGTGCTGAAAGTGGCGGTCTTTGAGCGGCATCATAGAACGGGAACCGTAGGCAAGGGCTTTACCAAAGGCTTTGGCATCGCCCACGGTGCTCTGGCCCAGACTGTGGCCCACGATGCCCACAATCTCCTGGTGGTGGGCAGCAATGACGAGGACATGGCTTTGGCAGCCAACACCTTGATTGCCTGCGGCGGCGGTCTGGTGGCCGTAAGGGATGGCAAGGTGCTCAGCGTGGTAGAGTTGCCCATCGCCGGCCTTATGAGCGACAAGCCCATTGCCGAAATGTGCGAGGCCATTGAAAAAATGGAGGAGACCTGGGTCAAAATGGGCAGCAGCTTGCCCTCCCCCTTTATGACCATGGCGCTGATCCCCTTAGCCTGCCTCCCCGAAACCCGCCTGACCAACCGTGGCCTGGTGGATTGCAGAAGCTTCCAATTCATAGACCTGGTGGTTGAATAAAAAATCCAAAAACGGGGACAGCTTCCGAAAGCGGCTGTCCCCGTTTCGCAACGGTAAAACGAAGGATGAATCATTCGTGTATGGGCCTCGACCATGGAATTGAAATAGAGTCAAATAGATGTTTATCGGTCTGTTTGCTTCCGTCTAAATCCACCTTTTCAATAGAAGTACAGGCTACCGAAAAGCCATGTCATTGCGAGGAGGCGTAAGCCCGACGTGGCAATCCGTTCCCAAAATGTTTCGAATATATGGGAATTTAGTGTAAAAACGGTAGTTTTTAAGGATGCGGATTGCCACGGCCACAAGTGGCCTCGCAATGACATTGCGTATTTGATACCTGATTCATAGCCTGAAAATCCTCCTAATACGGGTGGCTTTGGCTACGACAAACTGTTCGGCAAATTTCTGTTTGACGGGCTAAATATTTCAAATCCGTGCCGAAGGCACACCTCAGTTTTTAGCCCTTAGCTCTTAGTTATTAGCTCCCAAACAGACCGACATTTCCCATTTGGCATCTTTTTGATTGTGTTGCCAATTTCATTGCTTTGTGCTATGATATGCTATGAAAAGGAAGTAATGTGATTTATGGACTTCGAAAATACAGTACCCATCTGCAACAAGTAAAGGAAAAATTCCCCCTCTGGGTAGCCCAGACCGCTGCCATGACCCGGCAGATCCTGGAGGGGAACCACCCGGCCTTTCCGCCGGAACAGAAAAAGTGAGCCGTCGAATCAATCCAGAATTTTGTAATAAAAAGGAGAAAAATCATGTCCAGCTTTGAAAATCTGCGAATTGTTGACAATTTTTATCAGACCAGTCTGTTTTTTCCCATGCCTACGGTGGTGATCTCCACCCTCTGCGACGATGGGACTACCACCCTTGGCCCCTATTCTCTGGTGCAGCCCTACTATGTGGCAGGCAAGGACTACTACGCCATGCTGCTGTCCTGCCGCAACTCCTCCAACACCGCTCAGAATATTCTGAAGAACGGCAAATGTGCCATCAATTTCGTAGACGACAAACCCGCAACCTTTAAGGAATGTGTCAAGCTGTCCTGGCCGGGAGACAAGCCCGAGGATAAGATGCCCCGCTGCAAGTTCCGGTTAGAGCAGAGCCAGATCCAGGAGGAGACCGGAGACCTGCGCCCTCAGGTACTGACCGACGCCATCCAGGTGATCGAATGCACCTGGGTACGGGAGCTGGACGGAGCCGACAGGGATCAGCCCGGTCAGCTCAACGGCTACGAGCCCCCCTACCATGACTTTAACGGCATCACCTCCAAGTTCGGCGCCCATTTCATTCTGAAAATCGACCGAATTCTCATGAAGAAACAATATGCCGATGCCATCATCCGTGGGGTGAAGTCCGGGGATTTCCCCAATCTGCCTGTGGACTACGGCTATCGGGACAGCAAGAATTTCTGGTTCCACCGGAAAAAGCGCATGCGTGCGGAGCTGCTGCCCATGCGCAAGCAGAGCCTGGACTCCGTCCGCTATGCCGCCGACCGCATTGACGACAAGATCAAGTTCACCGACGAGGCTCTTGTCACCATTCAAAATGTACCCCGTGTTTTCTTGCCCCTGGTGCTCCGAGGCTGTGTGGACTGGGCCAGAGAGAACAAGGTGGAGCTGATCACCGCTGAGCATATGAAGATCATCAACGACAAGCGCTCCAAGGAGAAAAATAAGAAAGAAGAGGGAAGTCTATGACGAAGGTGGAGATCCAAACACTGCTGGCACAGCAGCGGGCATATTTTGACAGCGGTGCTACCTTGCCCCTGTCCTTTCGGAAAGCGCAGCTGAAAAAGCTCTATGCCGCCGTGCAGCGCTTTGCGCCGGAGCTCCGGGAGGCCCTGCGAAAAGACCTGGGAAAAAGCGGTTATGAGGGATTTATGTGCGAAATTGGTCTGGTTTTGAGCGAAATTTCCTACCTGCTGCGGCATCTGAAGAAATTCGCCAAGCCCCAACGGGTCAAAACCCCTCTGGCGCAGTTCCCCTCTAAAAGCTACCGCCAGCCCACGCCCTACGGCAATACCCTGATCATGAGCCCCTGGAATTACCCCTTCCTGCTGACCGTAGAGCCTCTGACCGATGCCATTGCCGCGGGCAATACTGCCATTTTGAAGCCCAGCGCCTATGCCCCCGCCACAGCCAGGGTGGTGCAGCAGCTGATCGAAAGCTGCTTTGCGCCGGAGTATATCGCCGTGGTCACGGGAGGCAGGGCAGAAAATGCAGCGCTGCTGGAGGAGAAGTTTGACTTTGTGTTCTTCACCGGCAGCAATGCCGTTGGCAAGGAGGTGCTGCGCTACACAGCGGAGCATTTGACTCCCGTGGTGCTGGAGCTGGGCGGCAAGAGCCCCTGTATCGTAGAGGAGAGCGCCGATTTGGCTCTGGCGGCAAGGCGCATTGTCTTCGGCAAATTCCTGAACTGCGGCCAGACCTGTGTGGCACCTGACCATATTTACTGCCATGCCTCGGTGAGGCCGCAGTTGGTGGAGGAACTGAAGAAGCAGATCCGCCTGCAATTCGGCGAAAAACCCCTGGAAAACCCCGACTACGGCAAGATCATCAACGAGAAGCACTTCCGGCGGCTTTTGGGTCTGATCGATCCCCAAAAACTGGTGGCAGGCGGGCAATACGATGCCGCAGCCTGCCGCATCGCCCCCACGGTGCTGGTGGATGTGACGGAAAACGATGCGGTCATGGGCGAGGAGATCTTCGGCCCCATTCTGCCGGTTCTGACCTACGAGCGCTTTGAGCAGCTCCTTATGGAGCAGAAAAAGAAGGAAAAACCCCTGGCGCTGTATCTCTTCTCCTCTGATAAAGCCCATATTCGCCGTGTGACCACAGAGCTGCGCTACGGCGGCGGCTGCATCAACGACGTGGTGATCCACCTGGCCACCAGCGAAATGGGCTTCGGCGGCGTGGGAGAGAGCGGCATGGGTGCCTACCACGGCAAGACGGGATTCGATGCCTTTACCCATTACAAATCCATTGTGGACAAAAAATGCTGGCTGGATCTGCCCATGCGCTACCAGCCCTACAAGAGCAAGCTGTATAAAAAGCTGCTCCATCTGTTTTTGAAATAGGAGGAGTTCCATGGCACGCTATGCAATTTACGGCGCCGGTTCTCTGGGAACGGTTCTGGGCGCGTTTATTACGAAAAACGGCGGTAAGATCGACCTCATCAACCGCAACAAGGCGCACGTGGCAGCGTTGAAGGAAAAGGGCGCAAAAATCACCGGAACTCTGGAGATGACCGTCCCCGTCAGCGCCCTCACGCCTGAGGAAATGACGGGAAAATACGACATTATCCTCCTTTTGACCAAGCAGCTGCTGAACAAAGAGGTTGTCACCTTCCTGAAGGATTACCTGGCAGAGGAGGGCGTTCTGGTGACCTTGCAAAACGGCATTCCCGAGCCGGAGATCGCTGAAATTATCGGCAGCCACCGCACCGTGGGCTGCGTGGTAGAGTGGGGCGCTACCCTGTCCGCCCCCGGCCAATGCACCCTGACCAGTGATCCGGACAGCCTCTCTTTCCACATGGGTGCCATGGAGGGCATTGCGCCGGAGAAGCTCCGTGAGGTAAAGGCATTATTGGAAAAAATGTGTCCTGTTTACGAGGAGAGCAATCTGCTGGGTGTCCGCTGGTCCAAGCTGCTGATCAATGCAACCTTCTCCGGCCTGGGCACGGTGGTGGGCGGCCTGTTCGGAGATGTGTCCGGCAACAAGGCGGCTCGGAAGGTTGCTATCCGCTGCCTGAAGGAGTGCATTGACGTGGGTCATGCCGCCGGTGCCACCTTTGCCCCCGTCCAGGGTAAGAATATTGTCAAGCTCTTCTACTACAAGGGCGCTCTGAAGCGCAGCTTCGCCACCATGCTGATCCCCATTGCCATGAAAAAGCACAAAAATATCGAGCCCTCCATGCTGCAGGATCTGAAAAAGGGCAAGGCATGTGAGATCGATGCCATCAACGGTGTGGTCTGCCTCTGGGGCAAAAAGACCGGGGTCAAGACCCCCATCAACGATCGGATCGTGGAGATCGTCAAGGAATGTCAGGCGGGAAAGCGGAAGCCCTGTCCGGAGAATATTCGCCTTTTCGACGATCTTTTGTAAAATTCCTGTGGAAAGGAGGGAGCGCCTTGGGAAAGCAGAAGAAGATCCGTGCCGGTGTGAGCGAGCTGCAGCAGTATCTGGTGCATGAGTTTAACGACAACACCGTCCGCTTTGCCCTTCACTATCCCGGCTTATTGGACCGGCAGCGCCTCAGCGCCGCCATGGCATCGCTGGTCGAGGGCATTGATGTCCTCCATTCCACCTTCCATACCACCACCTTCCGCGCCCACTGGACGGTCAACGAAGACTACGAAGAACTGGACTATTTCCGCTATATTTCTACGAAAGAGGATCCTATGACCGTGGCACAACGGCTCTGCCTGGAGTCCGTGGACCCCTTCGGCAAGACCCAGCTGCGCTGCGATCTGGTGCAGGATGGAAAGAGCAGCGCCCTGGTTTTTCTGGTGGGGCATCTTATTGCCGACGGCGGCGACAGCAAATATCTCCTGTTGAAGCTGGCAGAGAACTATGAGCGGAATCAGGCCGTCGGGCTGAAAAACGGCAGCCGTCGGGGGGAGCAGGTTTACAAGGGAATTGGTCTGAAAAATTACCTGTCCCTGATGAAAAATCCCATTTCCAAGGTGAAAACCGCCTTTCCCTACACCGAAGAACCGGCGGAAAAGCCCCGTTTTGTGGGCATCTCCCTGACACCGGAACTGATCAGCGCAGCAAAGGAAAAAGCCCGGGGCGCTACGGTCAACGATCTGCTGCTCACCGCCTGCTACCACAGCTTTGCGAAGCATTTCGGCAGTCCGGAACAGCCTGTGAGCATTCTGTCCATGATGGATCTGCGCCGCCATTGCAAGGGCGGCGATTCCGCCGGTCTGAGCAATTTGTCCGGCACCATGACCACAGTTTTGCCCCGGGGCTTGGGTGCGAGCTTTGACGAAACGCTCCGCCTGGTGGCAGAACAGACTACGGCAGCAAAAAATGATCCCCTGGCGGGGCTGATGGGCTTGCCGCTGCTGCACAACGTGATCAAATGCCTGCCTGTAGGTCTGCTGCAGCGGATCTCCGGACGGGTTTACGGCAGTTTTTCCATCGGTCTGACCAATCTGGGCAGGCTTTCCGGGGAAGCGCTGACTATGGGCAGTCTGCAGCCCGACGGAGTGATCTTCGGCGGCCCGATCAAAAAGAAGCCTGCCATGCAGATCTCCGCCATTTTGCTGGAGGAGCGCTGCGCCCTCAGCATCATGGGCATCTACAGCCCATTTGATGTTCCCATGCTGCAGCGGCTGCTGGAGGGCATGAAAGAGGAACTGGAACACTACATTATTCCGTGAAAAACCGAAGAAAGGACGAAGCGATATGAAAGAAATTCAATTTCTCAACAGTATGCAGTGGCAGGACTATACCACCCTCCGCTGTGACAAGGAGGGGAGCATTTTCTATGAAAAGGACGAGCTCCGAACCGGCAAGCTCTTCCCCGGCGAACTGGCTTTGACCGTAGACTATAAAAAGATCCCCAGCTACCCCACCCCTCTGACCTTCCTCTGCACAGAGAAAAGCACCGGCCATGTAGACACCTATGTCCTGCAGGATGAGGAAAATCTCCGCTATCGCCCTCAATGCAGCAAGAAAATCAACGTGTTCGTCCCCTCGGATTACGATGGCAGCAAGCCCTATGAGCTGCTGTACTGTTTTGATGCCCAGAATCTCTTCTCCCATGCCGGACACTACACCGAAAACGGCGATCCCTACGGCAGCTGGCAGCTGGATGTGGTGCTGCAGGCACTGAAGGAGCAGTACGGCAAGGACATTCTGGTGGTTGCCATTGATAACTCCGATCTGCTGCGTATGCCGGAGCTGTTTCCGGATCTCATGGCCTACGGCCCCATCTCGGAGCTGGCAAAGGTAGAGAAGGGGCATCATTTAGTAGGCGCTCACCTGGATGAGCTGGCAGATTTTATGCGCAAGACCCTCCACCCCATGATCCTGGAAAAGTACAATGTAGATCCCAACAAGGTGGGCATCTGCGGCTCCTCTATGGGTGGTCTGGCAGGACTTTACTGCGCCCTTCGGGATTTGGGGACTTATGAATATGTAATCTCCTACTCTCCCGCCTACGGCCTTTACGAAGAGAGCGCCTGGTACGGCTGGCTCAAGACCCTGGATCTGCAGAACCGACCCCAGCCCAAGCTCCATATTTTCTGCGGCGCAGCCGATCCTCTGGAGCAGCAGCTGCTGCAAACCGCCCGCCGCATGAAAACCATTCTCACAGAGTGCGGCTACGACGGCAATAAGATCTACGAAACCTACGATCCCGACAAGAAGCACAATGAGGAATCCTGGCGGCTGATCCTCGGAGAGAGCTTTACGAAGATTTTTGAGCTTAAGTAAAAAGAATCTCCCCCGAAGCAAACATTTGCTTTGGGGGAGATTCTTTATCTATGAGAGGCTCAGTAGTTACCGGCCTCCGCACTTTTGAATTGCAGCTGCAGACGATCTGCAATGAGGGCAATGAATTCAGAATTGGTGGGTTTCCCCTTGGTATTGCTGACGGTATATCCGAAGAACCGCTGCAAGGTATCCAGATCGCCCCGATCCCACGCCACCTCGATGGCGTGACGAATGGCACGCTCCACACGGGAGGGTGTTGTGGCAAAGGTCTTGGCCACTTGGGGATAGAGAACCTTGGTAATGGCATTGATCACATCCATATCCTTCACCGCAAGGATAATGGCCTCCCGCAGATACTGATAGCCCTTAATATGGGCGGGTACACCGATCTCATGGATCATAGAGGTAACCATCGCCTCAATATTCGCCTTGTTCATCTGACCGGGCGTTCTTTTTGAATTGAGATCCTCCCGTATCTCATCCATACGCTCCAGAATGCTGTGGTAGGTACAGGGACGCAGAATCACATAATGTACCCCAAGAGACATCAGCAGATTGGACATAAACTCGGTCACCATCTCAGAGATCACCAGCACCTGAGGCTTTCGCTCCAGACGGTTGGCCTCCTTAATCACCGCAATTCCATCCGCCTGGGTCAGCATGGCATCAACAACTAAAAATTCCGGCCGAACCTGACGCAGCAGTTCCATGGCACGGGCGCCATCATTTGCCGTACCGACTACTGCGTATCGATCAGATTGCTTCAGGACACTTGCCAAACCTGCACTGAATTCTTCAGAATGATTGGCAAGTAACACCCTATACATCTTCTCCATGTAACATTTTTCCTCCCATAAGATTTCCGCGATTTGCACGGTAAATCTAATTTATCATATACTTCGATCTTTTGCAAGAAGATAAACGGAGTTTAATCAAAAACTTTTCGACAATAATCTAAATAATACGACCAAAATCTCATATTTCAAGAGAAATTTGAACTTTTGTTTATTTTATCGACATTTTTTGACAAAATCATATAAGATACCATTTTAATAACAGAAAGTTAATGTCCCTTAGCTTATTATTAAAAGACAAAAACCCCACACCGCAGTGTGGGGTTTTTTCTTATTGATCAGAAGCAATATCGTTGGGGTAGCCGTCTCTTAAATAGTTGATTCCCTTTGCCTCGCCGATTTTGCGCCATTTCAGGTTCAGTGCCTTGATGTAGCTGCCCTCCTGGTCGAAGGCTTCTTCTTCCCAGAAAATGCTTTCGTCCTTTACCAGCAAGGAGGCACAGTAGATATCCCGGCAGCGGTTCTCCTGTGCCGGACGCAGATTCATGGCGATCAGACCCTCGAAGCACAGCTCCGCAACGCCATACCAGCAGCTGTTATCAAAGACCGCTGTCAATTTCCGTTTGCCGGTGTTGTCCTCTTCGTAGCTGAGCTGATCCAAAGTGGAATCGTGGAAGCCCTCAAACAGCTTCAGAAAGGCATCTGCATCTTCCTGGGTTCGGATGTAGTTCCACTGCGCTTCGTCTTCCGGGCTGCGGAGCCGGATACCGGCGGCTGCCTTCTCCACGGGCTTCTGCTGCAGGAGAGCAAGGAGAAAGTCATAATTACCCACCACATCTTCGTAGCCGTAGAGACAATTCACAGCCTTGTCCCCGAATACAACCTGTAATTTTTTCAAATCTTCCGCCGTTCCGGCGACCCAATCCTTGCGCTCCGGCTGAATCTCCTCATACAGGGGTTCATACAGGACGCCTGATGTATCAAAATGGGGCGCTAATTCAAAGCAATCCGTGTAGGGATTCAGAACAATGGCATCGGATAAATGATTTACTACTCCATAGACGATGGACTTATAGTAGCGTTTGTTTTCCCTGTCAAAGACCCTGATCATCATAAGAACCTCTCCTTTTACTTAATCATCTGATACAGCTTCGTGCCGGTCCATGTGGACAGCGCCAGCAAGTCAGGGGCAAGCTCGGCTACCTGATGCACGCCAAAGCGCTCCGGCACGGTGGCCAGAACCTGTTCCGTGGCTGCATCCAGCAGATAGAAGCCACTGTCCGAGGCCAGATAGATGTACGTTCCGCAGGAAGATACGGCATATTTTGTGATACGATCCGGCGCCGGAATGTGCTCCAGCCCGTGCTCCGCCGACAGTTCCCTGACCTTCTCCTGCTTTTCACTGTCTCCGGCAAAGAGCGGCGCAAATACATCGGAGGCACGCAGAATTCTGTCTTTCGGGGCGGGATGGGTGATCTTTCGGAGCCCCTTTCCCTCCAAAGTATATTGATAGCAGCCCTCAGCGGCCACAAGGGTCACGAGTTCTTTTTTCAGATCCACGTAGGCAGAAAATGCGAGCAGGTGTTCCGGGTTCTCCAGGGGCAGCTCCCGGAATTCTTCACCGTCATAGGTAATAAAGTAGCTCCGGTTTTCCTCCCGGCGGTTGTAAGCGGTCATGAAATAGGTTTTTTCGTCATCCAGTTTGGAAATCCCCTGGATAACAAATTTGTCAGCCAGGAAATCCTCATACTGTGTCAGATCCTCGGCACAGTAGCGGCGCAAGGTGCTGTTGACATGATACAGGGAGATCCACAGGGATTTCCCGTCGAAGGACCAGCAGCCTCTGCCCTCCAGATTGTTATTGAAGGGCGCTCTGAGGCTGACCCTTGTCTTTTCAAAGGTATGTAAATCCACGATATAAAACAGATTGCCGTTGGAAATCAGGAGCAGCTTGCTTTCATCCGGGGACACCTCCGCAGCATAGACATAGTTCAGCCCCGTCACCTTGTGGATCAGATTTCGTTCCCGATCCAAAATCACCGCCTTTTGCCCTGTGCAGCCCACCATATAGGACTTCGAAAGGCAAATCCTTTTGGCCGGCTCCAGTTCTTTACACTTGATTCGCTCTAATTTCATCCCCACACCGCCTTTTCTCATTGGACATAAACTGTAAAAATGACGTAACCACGTCAACCACCCGCAGCATCCTCCAGGATCATGGTCAATACTCTGCTGCTCTCATCCCAATAGTAGTAAATCTCGCCGTCGTAATACTTCCACAGCGTATCAAATGCTTCTGCACGAGATCCATAGCTGTCTCGGTCAAAAACGATGGTAAAGGTCGTTTGCTCCTTCGCAAGAGCTTCCTGAATGGCAGCTTCCAGTTCTTCCCCATTGGTCACGGAATACTCCGTCTCCGGTCTGGTGGAGAGGTCTGTGGTTTCCAACAGAGGAACAGACAGGTCTTCCTGCCAGGTACGGCTACGGGAAGCACGATCCTTGCCAATGTTAAACCAGGTGTAGTTAATTCCATCTTCCTCGTCTGCCCAGCAGACATCCACCACTCGCCAGCTGCCCTCGAGCTTCAGAAGATTCCACATATGGCTGCCGGTAACAATGGTGTTTTCCTCGCTGTTATACTGGGAGGAGATCCCATACTGATACCGAACATCCAATCCCGCCAGACCGCCCACCAGATAGAAGGCATCTGCATAGCCGTCACAATCCGCTACTCCCTTAAGTAAAACGCCCATTGCCGTATCTACATGGCTGCGGTTGGTCATATAGGCATAACGAGTCTTTTCGCAAATGGCGCTTTGAATGTTTTTGGCCGTCTCCAGTGGATCCGATGTTTGGCAGGCTTCTGCCATAGACCGGGCCTCTGCCAAGGTCTCTCTCAGCTCGGAGGGAAGTTCCGCTTCCGTTCCGGTTTCTACACTGCGGAGAATCTCATAGCCGGGATAGAAACTGACATTGGAAACGGTGATGGTTCTCTTCATTGCAGCGGTTACAACTTCATAGTCATAAAGACCGGTCTGATCCAGCAGACCATGGTACGCTTTTCTCTCCAATCCGTCTTCTCTATATGTGACCTTCACCAGCGCATCAAAAATTTCTTTCGAACAAACAAGGGAAAATTTCTCCGCACCAATCTGTGCCATTTCCTCTACAAAGGTCATAACCTTTTCCGCTGTGTCCAGAAGCTCCGACTTCTGCGGGGCGACGGTCTCCTTCTCCTCTGTTTGTTTGGGGCTTGTATCGGTGCAGCCCCATAATAGCAAAAGCCCTGCAAGGAGCAGCATAGCGGTGATCCGCCGCCAAAGGCCCTTCTTCATTTTCTCCATTGCCTTATCTCTCCTGTTTCGGAAGTCAGCTTGTTTCATCAAGTGCTTCCTTGATTTTCCATCCAAACATCTCTTTGAAGTCTTCGTAGCATTCCGGGCAGATCCAGTCAGCTTCACGGGAGTTTTGCGGTTTCGTGCAATATCCCTCCTGCAAACATTCTTCGTGTAGATAGAATTTCGCCCAGCAAAAGGCGCAATGCTCGTGATCCCATTCTTCCGAAAGGGGCCGGAACGGTATGTAATACAAGGGGATATTCTTCAGCTTTTCCTCTCTGCCCAGAACAGGCCCGGCCGTTAAGCGCCAATCGTCCTTTTCGATCATAATACGCACCACCTTTTAATTTATCATATCATACAGCTGTCTAATAAGCAACAAAAAAAGCGGACACAGCTTGTGGGTAGTGCTTTGCCTCCCGCTAAGGGGACGGGATACCCGTCCCCTACGCTGCAGTTCGGCACTTGATCAATCTATTGAATTTTCTTTTGCAACGTAGTATAATACACATAATACTTTGGCAAAAGGGATGTATTTTATGTTTCGTTTTTGGAGAAAAAAAGACACACAAGCATCTATGGAAAAAGTTGAACGTTTTCATCGGGAAAATGCTGCATATATCTCAGAGGGTTTGATGAGGATCGTATTTCAAACAATTGACTTTTCCGTCGTTTGTCTCGTAAATTCTGCGTATGCTGTCTTTGTTCATGGTGCAATCGATAAAACAAACAATTTAACTGCGGCATTAGGGTTTCGTGGCAGTGAATTCAAAACATTTATGGAAGAACCCACCATGGAATCGCTTAAGTGGTTCAATTATGCGTGTAAGACACAAGGAATCAATCGGGCTTTTACTTTTCATCCGGAATTGGCTGATAAATTCAGACAATTGAAAAAGAAACTTGATGCGGAGCAAAAAATTGATGTTGATCTGGATCTGGAAAGACGATTAGTGGAAGAAGCGAAAAGAAAGTATGACCACATCAGCTAAGCAAGCAAGGCAAGGGACACCCCGGGAGGGGTGTCCCTATATTTATGCTGCTGCATCCAGCATATTTTCAATAAAAATGCCATATCCGGTTGTCGGATCATTGACCAAAACATGGGTAACTGCACCGATGAGTTTTCCGTCTTGAATGATCGGGCTGCCGCTCATGCCCTGGACGATGCCGCCGGTGGTGCTTAGGAGATCGGGGTCGGTAACTTTCAGAACCAGGTTGCGGTCTTTGTCGTCTTTGGGGCGGATCTCCTGTATTTCTACGGTAAATTCCTCAATTTCCGTACCCTTTACGTTGGATAAGATCACCGCTTCGCCTTTGCGAATCTCCTCCCACGGGGCTACAGGCAGAGGCGAACCGCAGATGGAGCTGACTTTTCCAAAAATACCCCGTGAGGTGTTTTGCAGGATCTCACCCCTGGGCTCTCGTCCCAGAAGCTCTCCTTGCAGGCAGCCCGGTTTTCCCTCCTTGCCGGGGATCACCTCTTTGACCCCGGAGGGCAGGATCTCTCCCTCCCGAAGGGGTAAAAGGCTGTTTTGGTTGCCCACACCGTGTCCCAGAGCGCCAAAGCTGCCGTCTGTTTCGTTATAATAAGTGATCGTACCGATGCCGCAGATGCTGTCCTTTACCAGAATTCCCAGCTGCCAGCCCTGGGGAGATTTTTTCGGGGCAATGCTGCAGTTTTTCTCTTCGCCCCCTCTTAAATAGCATAATTTCAGGGGATTTCCATCGGAATTTTGTACTTTTTCTTTTAATTCCTCCGCCGTTTCCACCGGTTCGCCGTCCACACGGATGATGAGATCTCCCTTCTCCAGCCCCGCCGCCTCGGGTACGGCATCGGTGAGCTCAACAATGCTGATGCCCTGGGTCTCCATCTGAATTCCCACGGTGCTGCCCCCGGGGATCAGTTCTTTCGGTGCCGCCGCAAAAGCCGAAAGACTGAAAAATACAGCGAAAAACCCTGCCATTCCTCCTCGAATGATTTTTTTCATTTCCTCTTCCTCCCGCTATTCTCTCTCGCAAAACGACTTTTTTCGCAAAAGCCGTGTCCATAATATATGCGAAAATCAAAAGAAAACCGCTCCCAAATCCTTGCTGTTTTTCTTACATTTGCGACGAAAAAGAAGGAATAGCAACGTTTTTGACCGTCCTATGGGAAAGATAATGAAAAATTCCGAAATTTTCATTTTTTGAATAACTCCCCGAGAAAAACCGCTGTCCCCACGGGCGTAAACGGAAATTTAGCGTTGGAGTGGTGAATGATGAATAGTGAATGGTGAATGGCGAAGGTATGCGCTTTGCGCATTGATTTTAAATAAATCGGCGGAGCCGATACCTCCATTATTCACTATTCACCAAATATAAATTTCCGTTTATATATAGCTTCTCTGCCATGAAAAAACGCAGCCTCTCCGTTTTTGGAAAGGCTGCGTTTTTTTCAATTAAAAGCTGCGGCAGAAGCGGTAGAGGGGGAGCCAGGCTTTGAACACCTTGTGCAGCTCCTGCACCAGATCCCGGGAGAACAGCAGGTCATCAGGAGGCAGATCCTTCAGGGACATCAGATTTTTCATCTTGAAAAAGCGCTCCAGACGGGGATCTTCACAGGGCTTCATGCGCTTGTAGCAGTCCCCTTCCAATTTCATGCCGCTCTCCTGCTCTGCCTGTTCCACCAGCTGCAGGAAGGCATCGGGCTTTTCCGCAATGGTTTTACGGAAAGCCTCCATACGGGTGGGACTGGGGCGCACAAAGAGGAAACCGTAGCGGTAACCCTCGGGGCGCAGCTCAAAGCAGAGGCAGGGATTTTCCAGCCAATAGTCGTCCCGATGGCGGAGAGTGAACCAGAGAGAGTCCTTATAAAAGGTCTCCGGGTGCATCCGCATATCCCGATAGATCCGGGAGAGCTGTAGCTTCATGCCGTCTTCCTCTGCAACCACCGGCTCCATTTCCTTCACCAGTTCCTTCATAGGCTCGTAAAGATGGCGCAGATAGTCGGGCTTATGCTCCGCAAACCAGTCCCGATTGTTGTTAAAGCGAATTCCCCATAAAAAGTCGAAAGTATCGGGGGAAAAACCCTGAAACATGCTGTTTACTCCTTTGTTTTCTTGGATAAAGTACCTGCTTCGCTCTGGATCTCCAGCAG
>JAZNVK010000213.1:0-4834 GCA_045592805.1 Faecousia sp. | reverse complement strand
CATCGTCAATATGGTCGTCACGTTCACCGAACTCCAACATCGCGCCATACTTGAACACCCATTGATTGTCAAGGATAAACTGCTTACGGTCATCTAACGCAAGCGGTACAAGAGTAACCTTCGTGTTTTTCATAATTACCTCCAAAATAAAAATAGAGCCTCGGCTATTGCTAAACAATAACCCAAGCTCACTTGGACACCTAATCCGGCTTTATGGTACTACGGTACACAGCCTCCGGTGACAAATCATTATGTTGTATTTATTATACAACATAACTTCAAAAAAGTCTATAGTAAGCCTAACTTCGTCAAAAAAATGTTAAAAATCATTATTTTAAGCTCTTTTTTTCTAAAAACAAAGTGGCATCTAAATGGTTCGGAACAGCCAACAAGAAAAGACATCCTTTTGGATGTCTTTTCTTCCCTCGGCAGTTCCGATTATCCGGGGTAGTGCCAAAAGGAGGACGGATTGCCACACCAGTCTGCGGACTGGTTCGCAATGACATGGAACACCGCTCCTGCCTGTGGTATACGCATGAGAATGCAATAACGCAGCCTTCCTTTTCGTTTATAGTGGTGTGTTAACACGTGTTGATTGCGAGGAAGGGCAAAGCCCTAACGTGGCTGCGCAGCTGTCAGCGACGAAGGAGCGCTACAGATGGGTTGTACCCCTTGCGGGTGCAATCTGCTTCCCCCGGCAGTTCCGATCATCTGAGGAAATGCCAAAAGGGGAACGGATTGCCACGGCTCACAGGTGAGCCTCGCAATAACCCCACAGCAGAATGGTCGATGGGCAGTTTTTTGAAATCCTCGTAGCAAAACATCAGGATGCCTCCCTTTTGCGGCAGCTTTGCTCCATTATACCATAGCTTAACGGCAAATCACAGCCCTGGGGGCTGTTTTTTCTTTACAGGGGCTTTTCTTCTGTGCTATACTATGTTGAAAGGCGGTGAAAGTATGGATCATCAGGAATATTGTCGTATTGTTCCCGGGGCGAGGGTTGCCATGCTGTTTCTCCACGGGATCGTCAGCACTCCCAGGCATTTTGACGATTTGATTGCAATGGTGCCGAAGGATATCAGCGTTCGGGCGTTGCTTTTGGACGGACATGGGAAAAGTGTCCGGGATTTCGGCCGCAGCTCTATGGAGAAATGGGAGGCACAGGTGCAGCAGGCTGTGAATGATCTGAGCGAAAGTCATGAAAAGCTCTATCTGGTGGGACATTCCATGGGTACACTGTTCTCCATTTGCCACGCTGCAAAAAATGAGAAGATCGCCGGACTGTTTTTGTTGGCTTCACCTCTGAAGGTTTTCGTCCGGTGGAAGGCTGTCACATCCATTTTGCGGATCATTTACGGTACCATTGACCCCGGGGATGAGATAACGCTTGCCATGAAAGACAGCCTCAGCGTAACACATTCCAAAAATCCCTTCCATTACATCCGCTGGATCCCCCGATTTTTGGAGCTGTTTCGCAAAATCCGCCGAACCCGAAAGGAGATCCCGAAGCTGCAAATTCCCGTCTATGCCTATCCCTCTGTGAAGGATGAGCTGGTTTCCATGAAATCCGTGAAATACCTGAAGCGCAATGGGCAGATCCAAATCACACCTCTGCCTAATTCCCTGCATTGCTATTACGAAAAGCAGGATAAAGCCTTGCTACTGCGGGAATTTCAGGGGATGGTTAACAAAATTTGACATTGTTACAGAGTAAACCCATATGTTCACCCGTGGCACTACCGAGCTGGTGAATGGTGAATAGTGAATGATGGAGGTGTCGGCTCCAACCATGGGAATTGAAATAAAGTCAAATCGATGTTTTTCGAACTGTTTGCTTCCGTCTAAATCCACCTTTTCAATAGAAGTACAGGCTACCGAAAAGCCATGTCATTGCGAGGAGGGCGTAAGCCCGACGTGGCAATCCGTTCCAAAAATGTTTCGATTATATGGGAATTTGGTATAAAACGGAGGGTTTTAAGGATGCGGATTGCCACGGCCACAAGTGGCCTCGCAATGACATTGCGTATTTGATACCTGATTCATAGCCTGAAAATCCTCCTAATACGGGAGCCTTTGGTTGCGCCAAACTGTTCGCAAATTTCTGTTTGGCAGTTACCCGGAACGCTGTGTGTTCCTTACTTAACTGGATTTGTGGCAGCGCTTTGGTCCCGTGTGTTACTGTCTTCTGCTGTTTATATCATGTGTCGCCGTCTTAAAATCGTTGAAAAACGTTGCTCTGTGCAAACACTGTCCTATACATTTTGACAAAAATTCAAAAACCTTTGAATTAACACTTGAAACGGGGTTTATCCTGTGCTAAACTTATAGGAACTTTATCGCATTAAATTAGCGATGCAAAGGAGAGAATACTATGAAAACCATCCATTTGACCGATTGTACGCTCCGCCTGCCCGCTCAGGGTCAGACTGCTCCCGGCTTCCGTGAGAAGATCGAGATCATCAAGGAGCTGGATCGACTTTGCATCGACGCTGTTGAACTAAACATTCTATCTGCCAACAAGGCCCATAAGTTACTACTGAAAACCGCTGCCCCTCTGCTGCAAAATGCCGCCCTGTGCTGCCGCTGTGAGAATGACGCAGCCGCCATTGCCGCCTGCAGTGAGGCTATGAAGGAAGCAAAACGTGCCAGAATTCAGCTGGCCTTCCCCACCTCTACGGTGCAGATGGTTTACTTAGGCGGCGCAAAGCCTGCCCAGCTGCTGGCCAAGATCTCCGCTCTGGTGGCAGAGGCCGCCAAGGTCTGCAAGGAAGTGGAGTTTGTGGCACAGGATGCCACCCGCAGCGAGGAGGAGTTCCTTGTATCCGCCATCGAGGCCGCTCTGAGCGCCGGTGCAACCATCATCTCCCTGTCTGACAGCGCAGGCACCTTGCTGCCTGAGGAGATCGCCGCCCTCATCGGCAAGCTTTATGAGAAGCTGCCCGGGCTGAAGGATGTCACTCTGGGCTTTGCCTGCAGCGAGAAGATGCATATGGCCTCCGCCTGCATGATCGCCGCTGCCAAGGCAGGCGCCACCCTCTTTAAGACCGCCGTCTCCGGTGAGGAGCTGCCCAAGCCCAATGCCATTACGGACACCCTGCAGCTCCGTGGAGATTCCCTGGGTCTGAAGTGCGACGTGAACTGCACCGTTCTGGCGCAAACCGAGAACAAGATCACCTCCATGCTCTGTGCCCGTCAGAGCGGTTTGTCCGCCGCTGCCCCCGTGGCCGGCGAGCAGGCAGAGATTCTGCTGCAAAACGGGGACGATGCCGCCACCGTGGCCGCCTGCGTGAAGCAGCTGGGCTACGACCTGACAGAAGAGGACATGGCTCATGTCTACGAGAGCTTCTGCCGTGTGGCTCGGAAGAAGGCGGTCAGTTCCAAGGAACTGGATGCCATCGTGGCAAGCACCGCTTTGCAGGTGGCTCCCACCTATCGTCTGAAGTCCTATATGATCAACAGCGGCAACGTCATGAGCGCCTCCGCCCAGATCGAGGTGGAGAAGGACGGCAAGCTGCTCCAGGGCATCAGCCTGGGCGACGGCCCCATTGATGCCGCCTTCCGTGCGGTAGAGGGCATTGTAGGTCATCACTATGATCTGGACGATTTCCAGATCCAGTCTGTCACCGAGGGTCGTGAGGCCGTGGGTGAGGCTCTGGTAAAGCTCCGCTGGGAGGGCAAGCTCTACGGCGGCCGCGGCATCTCAACAGATATCATCGGCGCCAGTATCCGCGCTTATCTCAGCGCATTAAACAAGATCGTCTATGAGGAGGCAGCGGAATGAAACTTTCCTTCTCTACCAATTACTGGCCCGGCAGTTTCCGTGAGAAAATGGAAATTGCAGCCCAATATGGCTTTAAGGGCTTAGAGCTCCACAGCATTGCCGAAACCGAGGGTGAGAATCTGGGTTCTCTGTACCACAGCCTCATCGCCCTGAAACTGACGGTTCCCTGTCTGGATCTGACGGCGGATGTGGGCGTGGCCGCCCAGTGCGCCGCTGCGCTGCAGGAGCTGGACGAGGCCATCACCGTCATGCAGAAGCTGCGTATCCCCTTCCTGCGGCTTCGTGCCGCCGAGGGTGAAAACGCCTTCACCACCACCAAGAATTTCCTCTATGCCGCCCTGAACAAAGCAGAGCAGAACGGCATCACCCTGCTCATTGAGACCGTGGGTGCCTTCGCTGACACCGCAAAGCTGCGGGATCTGCTGGGTCTTTTCTCCAGCGACAATCTGGGCGCTCTGTGGGATGTGCATCAGCCTTATCACGTCTGCGGCGAGAATCCGGAGGACACCATCCGCAATTTAGGCGCTTTCGTCCGCCATGTCCATGTGAAGGATGCCACCGATAAGGACAGCTACTGTCTCCTGGGCGAGGGCAAGCTCCCCATGGGCGAGGTGATGGATGCCCTGCGCTCCGTCAATTACAGCGGCTTTGTCAGCCTGGAGTGGGATCCCGCCTGGGCAGAGGAGCTGGGGGATATGGATCCGGTATTTACCCATTTCGTCAATTTCATGTCCCGCTATAAAGACCCCTCCAAGGCCAAGGCCAGCCTCTACTACAGCCGGGACGGCAAGGGGCAGTTCCTCTGGAAGAAGGATGCCCTCATTGAGAAGACTTTCTCCCAGGTGCTGGACAGCGTGGTCGCCCAGTTCCCCGACCAGCTTGCCATTAAGTATACAACTTTAAATTATACCCGTACCTACAGCCAGTTCCGGGATGATGTGGATGATTTTGCCCGGGCGCTCATTGATATGGGTGTCAGACCCGGCAGCCATGTGGCGGTTTGGGCCTCCAACCTGCCCCAGTGGTACATCGCCTTCTGGGCGGTGACCAAGA
>JAZNVK010000212.1:0-3473 GCA_045592805.1 Faecousia sp. | reverse complement strand
TTCGATTATATGGGAATTTGGTATAAAACGGAGGGTTTTAAGGATACGGATTGCCACGGCCACAAGTGGCCTCGCAATGACAATGCGTAATTTGATGCCTTACTCATAGCCTGAAAATCCTCCCGATACGGGTGGCTTTGGCTGCGGCAAACCGTTCGACAAATTTCTGTTTGAAGGCATATATATTCCAAAACCGTGCCGGAGGCATACCTTCATTCTTAGCTATCGCTATTAGTTCTTGGTTCCAAATGATATCCCTTTTGCCTTCAAAAGCTTCTCCTGAGGACTTCTCCAGGCAGCTGTCCGGTTCTTTCCCCATGATAAATCGCCGGCTTTCCCATGACGAATACTGAGTCCATGCCTTGGGCGTACTGTTTGGGATTCAGATAGCTGCCCATTTCCCTGAACTCCTCCGGTCGGAACAGGTTCAGGTCGGCGTCCATTCCCACTTTCAGAAGTCCTTTCGTCTTCAGTCCCATGATCCCGGCAGGCAGGGACGTGATCTTCCGCACCGCCTCCGCAAGGGGAATGCTCTGAAGCCCATAGACAAAACGCTCAAAGAGCCGTGCGACATTTCCGTACACTCTGGGGTGGGGCAGACCCTTGTCCGGGTAGGTGGCGTCGGAGATGACCGCTGCATGGGGATCGGCCAGAATTCGAACAATATCCTCTTCACAGGTGATACGGTCGATCATGGTCACGGAGCAGCGCTCACTGGCCAGCAGGTGGCAGATGCAATCCACGGGATGCATCTGCAATTCTTCCGCAGCCTCTGCCACATTCCGTCCGATCAAATGCTGATGCTCCGGAAGCTCCATGGCCGAGAGCATGATATTCTCCCACCCCACCATCTGGGCGATATTGTCAAAATCCCGCCCCGTGGCGATTCGCTCCTTCAAAATCTCACGCTGTAGGGGATCTTCCAGCCTGCGGCAGATGGCATCCACACCGCCCACCAGAAAATCCGTGGGCAGGAGGTGTAGCAGCTGGGTGGTTCCTGCTTCGTAAAGATATACGTCACAGCTGACTTTCTGCCCTCTCTGCCTTGCCTGTTCCATTAATTCCAGCGCATGGGGGACTCGTTTGTTCCAGTTCCGCATGCCCATGGCCTTCAGATGGCTGATGTGCAGGGGGCAGTTCAGCGCCCCGGAAACCTCCAGCATCTCCTGCAGCGCCTGGCAGACCCGGTCGCCCTCCTCCCGCATATGCACGCAGATGGGGATCTGGGAATTCCGCAAAGGTTCCAGGGCGCGGATCAGCCCTTCGGTAGAGTAAAAACATTCCGGCGCATAGCCCAGCCCCAGAGATACCGCCAGAGCACCGGCCTGTAAAGATTGCTCTAGTTTCTGATGAATCTCCGAATAAGATGGCGGTTCTTCCGGTGTATAGCCAAAGAGATCCGCACGTATCGTGCCGCCGCCCACCATCATGCCCACGTTCAAGGGCAGGGGACGCTGTGCCAGTGCTTCCAGATAGGCTGCCATGGACTCTGTGGGAATAGCAGGATCGGGGGAACCGGTGACGGGACTCAGATAATGCAGCAGCTCCTCCCGATGGGCGCTGCCAAAGGGTGCCAGGGACAGACCGCAGGCACCGTTGACCACGGTGGTCAGACCCTGCCGCAGCTCAAGTTCTCCGTAATCCGGGCGGAAGGCAGCACCGTCGCCGTGGCGGTGGATGTCCAGAAAGCCGGGGCTCAGACAGTGGCCTCTGCCGTCTATCACCTGAGCAGCCTCGCCCAGGTTCTCGCCAATGGCGGCGATCTTGTTTCCGAGAATTCCAAGGTCGGCAACAAAGCCCGCTTTGCCGCTGCCGTCCAGCAGCGTAGCCCCCCGAATCAGATAATCCAGCATGAAAATCACCTCTATGCCCATCATAGCACGCAAAAAGGAAAAATCAAGGGCTTTTTCCGGTTGATTTTTGTCCGCTCCTTGGGTATAATAGAGAAAAATAAAAACAGGAGGTCATGAAAATGGCTGCAAAGATCGAAAAGAATACCATCATCGGCGATGTTCTGGATATCGCACCCCAGACCGCTCCTCTGTTCCATGCCATCGGTATGCATTGCCTGGGCTGTCCCTCTGCCCGTGGCGAGACCGTGGAAGAGGCCTGCATGGTGCACGGCATCGACTGTGATGCCTTCCTGACCCAGGTCAACCGCTTCATCGAGGCCACCGAGAACGCCAACCAGTAATGCAAAACCGGCCTGCTGCGGGGGATAGAATTCCTGTGCAGCAGGTCTTTTTATTTCAAAAAAGGAGAGAGAGTTATGTTCTGTACCAAGTGCGGCAATCCCGTTGCCGATACGGCCCGTTTCTGTTCCGCCTGCGGCAATCCTCTGACCCCGGCTCCCCAGGCACCTGCCCCCCAGCCTCCCGTGCAGCAAGCACCAGTGCAGCAGCCCCGAACCGATGGCATTCGCCGCCTGTATTTTTCCGTAGACGGTGTCAACTTTGTGAACTATAAATTTGCCGTCCGTGATGCCGCCGGTAACCAGCTCTATTCTGCTGCCACAGAGACCGTCAGCATGGTACGCTACGCCGCCAAGCTCTATGATATGGCAAAGCGTGAGCTTTTCATGGTGGAGCAGCAGAGCAAGATGACCATGATGGCCATGAACTTCGATATGAAGGTCAACGGCCAGGTGGTTTCTGAGATCCTGCAGAACGTCAAGATGACCAAGTACGCCTTTGAGCTGCCCCAGCTGGGCATCAGCATCGACGGCGATTTCATCGGCCATACTTATCGCTTCCTCCGTGGCGGCCAGTGCATCGGTGAGGTCAAGCGCAGCATGATGTCCTGGGGCGATGCCTATGAGATCAGCTTTGCCGATCCCAATCTGGAGCAGCCCTTGCTTGCGGCAGTGCTGGCAATCGAGCTGGTGACCATCGCCCAGCGGAATAACCGCCGCCGTCGCAGATGAGAGTCCCCGTATCCAAACGGCTCAGCCGCTGCGCTGCCTATGTCCCTGTTGGCTCGAGGGTGGCGGATATCGGCTGTGACCACGGCTATCTGGGCATCAGCCTGATTTTAGAGGGTAAGGCGGATTTTGTCCATGCCTGCGACCTCCGTCCTCAGCCCCTGCAAACCGCTGTGGAGAACGCCAAACGCTTTGGCGTGGGGGATCAAATGCAGTTCAGCTGTGCCAACGGTCTGGCTGCTGTCAAGCCGGAGACGGTGGATACCATCGTCATTGCCGGTATGGGCGGCGAGCTGATCGCCAATATTCTGGAGGCCGCCTCCTGGACAAAGAACCCCCGTTACACCCTGATCCTGCCGCCCCAATCCTCCGGCAACGGTCTGGGGCCCAGGCTCTGGCCCATGGGCTATGCTCTGGAGGCAGAGGCGCTGGAGGAAGAGGGCGGTTACCTCTATAACATCTTGCAGGTGCGCTATGCCCCTGGGCAGTGCCTGAGCCCCGGTCAGGATTATTGCAGCCCCCAGCTGCTGCACAGCGGTGAAGCCCTCTTGCC
>JAZNVK010000211.1:0-2435 GCA_045592805.1 Faecousia sp. | reverse complement strand
GGGGCATCTCCTACGACGATTGCCGTAGCCGGTACGGTGTCGGCAACAGCACCGTCAACCGCATCATGTCCCGCTACTGGGCCAAGGGCGTCCCTCTGGAAGTCCTGAAGCAGATGCCCGGAGAGGAAGTCGAGGCTTCCTTCTACCCGCCCTCCAATGTCCGCAGGAAGTCCGAGGACATCATGCCCGACTTCGGGGCCATCTACGACCGCATCCACCGGGAGGACAGCAAGGCGAATCTCTACTTCATGTGGCTCCGCTACAAGCAGGAGCATCCCAGCGGCTACCAGTACACCCAGTTCTGCCACTACTTCAACCAGTATGTCGCCGCCCACCACGGCTCCCAGAGCCTCCGCATGGCGGTGGAACGGGTTCCCGGCGAGCGGGTGTACATCGACTGGGTCGGCGACCAGCCGGAGCTTCTGGTGGACTCCCAGACCGGCGAAGTGCTTAAAGTCCATATCTTTGTCACCACTGTCGGTGTCAGCAGCATAATCTACGCCGAGGCGTTCTCCGACGAGAAGCTGCCCAGTTTCATCGCCGGTACCGTCCATGCGCTGGACTACTACGGCGCAGTTCCCAAGTATCTGGTGCCGGACAATCTCCGTGCAGCGGTGACGAAGCACACGAAGGACGAGCTGATTCTGAATTCTGCGTATCAGGATCTGGAGCAGTTCTATGACGTGGTGATCCTGCCGCCGCCCGCCAGAAAGCCCAAGGGGAAGGCCACCGTGGAAAAGGGTGTTCAGTGGCTGGAAACCCACCTGCTGGAGGAGCTGAAAGAGCGGGTCTATTACTCTCTGGAAGAGCTGAACCGGAACATCCGGCGGATCGTGAATGATCTCAATGACCGAAAGATCCAGGGCCAGAGCTTCTCCCGGCGTGAGGCATTCGAGTCCTATGACAGGCCGAAGATGCGCCCCCTGAGCAGCGGACATTTCTCTCCCTGCGAGTACCGTTATTTCCAGAAGGTCCCCAACAACTACCATCTGCTCTTTGACGAGCATTACTATTCCGTTCCCTGCACCATGTACGCCCAGCCTGCTTTTCTGAAAGCGACCATGGCTGAGATCCGAATCTGTGACCGTAATAACAAGCTGGTCTGCACCCACAGGCGGTCCTATACCACTTTCCCCAAGTACATCACCAAAACGGAGCATATGCCCCAGGAACATCGGTTCTACCGGGATGTGAACGGAAAGAACGGCGATTACTACCGCCGCTGGGCCGCAGGTTTTGGCCCCTATACTGCAAAAATGATCGATTCCGTTCTGCTCTCCAACCAGCACGAGGAGCAGTCCTACAACAGCTGCAACGGCATCCTCCATATGTGTTCTGGCCAGTCCAAGCTGCTGGTGGAGGAGGCATCCCGTCTCTGCGTGGAAGGCAATGCCTGCCGATATTCCTATTTCAAGCGATGTCTGAAGCAGCTGACGGAGCGCAGTCAGGAGAAGGCCCAGCAGAAGCTGCCGTCCCATGAGAATCTCCGGGGAAAGGAGTTCTATAAGTGATGACGGATATCCTTTCTACCGAAGATTACGAGCTGTGCAGCAAGCTCAAGGCCATGCGGTTCTCCGGCATGGCGGAGGCTCTGGAGGCGCTGCTCCGGGACCCCAACTCCGACCTGATCCCTTTCCGGGAGAAGGTGGGGCGGCTGGTGGATGCCGAATGGGATCTGCGCTACAGCAAGAAGCTGAACCGTTTCAAGAAGAAGGCCACATTGAAGTATCCCCACGCCGATCTGGATGACACGATCTATGACCCGGAGCGGCTGCTGGATACCAGGATCATTGAGGAGCTGGCCAAGTGCAAATGGGTGGAGGAGGGCCGGAATCTGATGGTCACGGGTCAGACCGGCTCCGGCAAGAGCTACCTGGCCAACGCCCTGGCTATCTGTGCCCTGCGGCAGTTCAAGACCGTGAAATACTGCAAGGCAAGCCAGCTCATTGACGAGCTGAACCGGGCCGAGGCTATGGACAGCTACCGGGAGGCCCTGGCAAATCTGGTGTCCTTTGACCTGCTGGTGATTGACGACTTTGGTCTGATGCAGCTGGACCTGAACAAATGCCGGAACCTGTTCGAGGTTCTGGAAAGCCGTGACCCCGGCCGGTCCACCATGGTGGTATCCCAGTTCCCGGTGAAGGCATGGTATGACCTGTTCCAGGAGCATACCTACGCCGATGCTTGTCTAAATCGACTATTGCATAACTCCTACCGCCTGGAAATGAACGGCAAAAATATGCGTGACCTGACACCCCTGAACAAATAAAAATTTCAACCCAAACCCCACACCGCTTCAACCGAACTGCCCACACCGCTCATCCGAAACGGGCAGTCCGTTGAAGCGAATTGGGCAACCATGGTCCTGGTGCCGCCGGATGCCGAATATTTGCTCTACATCGACTTTCGGGTGCTGTGTCTGCTGCTTTGCCTGA
>JAZNVK010000210.1:0-3587 GCA_045592805.1 Faecousia sp. | reverse complement strand
CGGCGAACATGACCGCAACGGCAATATAATAGCCTATACGCAGATACAGGCCAATGTCTGTTAACGATAAAAGAGAAACGCCCTGGATCATGTCCTGTGCATTCTGTCCGAAGAAGGGAAGAAAAGCAAGCATCATAACGCTCAGATCGAGAAGCCCGAACACAAGATCGCGGAAATGATTTTCTTTTTTCCTGCTATCCGCTTCCGATATGGTAAGCAATTCCTCGCCGGAGAGGAGCGTATCGACCGTTACGCCGAAGAATTTTGCGATTGCTTTGAGCGATTCGATATTGGGATAACCCCGGTTCGATTCCCACTTTGAAACGGCGGTACGCGAAACAAAAATTGCCTCGGCCAATGCCTCCTGCGTCAGCCCCTTTTGTTTTCGGAGTTCCTGCAATTTTTCATGAAATTCCATAATGATACTCTTTCACAAATTCATCGTTATCAAATGAATTATAGCATAGGATGAAGGCCTTTTCCAACTGTTATTCTCCCGGCGTTTGGCCCAAATCCGATTTGACAGGATACCAATGGCGTATATCTATTAGATTTACAGCGAAAATACAAAGAAAATCCCCTGCCTCCCGAAGAAGGCAGGGGACATTGTTATGCCTTATTCAACAAGTGCCGCAAAGGATTATTCCTGGGGCAGCAGGTTGAGGTTCACGTTCCAGCAGACGTAGTAAGTACCGATCTGGCCGGCGACCACGAACTCTTCGGGGTAGTCGGTCTTCAGAGCGTTGATCTCGTTGGTGGGAACGTCGTCGATGAGCAGCCAGTCGCCGTTCTTGAAGTTGGTCAGCATGTTGTTGGCATCATCGGACAGGTAGCACTGGATCTCGTTCATGGTGACCTTGTCGGCCTCATGATAGGTCTCGCTCTTGGTCAGAGTGATCTTGGAGTCGTGCTCCCAAGCGGAGATGGTGTAAGCACCGTTGCAGACATAAGTGCTGGGATCGGTGGCCCATGCCTCGTTGGCGACAACATCCTCGCGGACGGGGAAGGAGGTCGGGAAGGCAATCAGCTCGTTCCAGTAGGAAACAGCGTTCTTCAGGGTGACCTCGAGGGTCTTGTCGTCGAGAGCCTTAACAGCGAAGTCCTCGGTGGCGCAGCAGTTGTCCACATCGAAGCCGACGATGACGTCGAACATGTAGCCGTAGTCAGCGGCGAGCTCAGCAGAAGCAGCGCGCTTCCATGCAAACTCGAAATCGCCGGCGGTCAGATCCTCGCCGTCGGACCACTTCAGGCCATCCTTCAGGGTGTAGGTGTAGGTAACGGTGCCGTCGTCGTTAACCTTACCCTCGGGCAGCTCGGTAGCGCAGTCAGCAACAACGCTCAGGGTGCCGTCAGCATTCTGCTGCCACTTGGCAAGACCTGCGAACAGGTGAACCAGCATGGTGGCGCCGTCAACGGCGGAGTTCAGAGCGGGATCCAGAGTGTCGGGCTCGGAAGCCAGGCAGACGGGCAGGGAGTCGCCCTTGCCGTCAACCGTGGTGCCCTGGAAGTACTTGTAGCCAAGGGGGATGGAGTAGAAGCCATCAACCTTGTCGTTGATCATGTACAGATCGGTGTAGTAGTAGATAGGAGTCAGGCAGCCGGTGGCCATGAGCATATCCTCGGCCACGTGCATCATCGCAAAGCGCTTCTCCATGTCGGAGCACTTCTTGATCTCAGCGATCAGAACGTCATAGGTCTCAGCCCAGGTGCCGTCCTCAACCTTGATGTCCAGGCCGAAGGAGGTCAGGTCCAGATCGTACATCTTCAGATCCTTGTGGGCGCCCTTGCCGAACTGAACGTCGTTGTTGCCGGAGCCGGAGATCCACATATCCAGGAAGCAGATGGGATCGGTGTAGTCAGCAACCCAGCCGTTACGGGCGACGGAGTACTGGCCTTCCTTACGGGTGTTCAGGAAGGTGTTCCACTCCTGGTTTTCCATGGTCATGGTGATGCCCACGGTAGCCAGCGCGCTCTGGATGTACTCACCGATGGCCTTGTGGCCCTCGTTGGTGTTGTACAGGTAGGTCAGAGAAGGAGCGTTGGTGAACTTGGTGCCGTCATAGTCATAGTACTTCTTCAGGATGGTGATCGCCTCGTCGAAGTTGGCCTGGAAGGCATCCTTGTCGACGCTGAAGTAGCCCTCGCCGCCGTTGGAGTTCAGCGCGAAGTTACCGCCGTTGTTGTCGGCCATACCGTCAGCAACGAAGGTGTTGGCGGGCTTTTCGCCGGCCTGGGAGATGGACTCAACAATGTAGTTGCGGTCCAGCAGCAGACCAAACGCGTAACGGATCTCAGCGTTGGCAGCTTCGATCTCTTCGGGGGTGGTGGGCTTGTCAGTCGCGGTGGTGCCGCTGTCCTGGTTGTTGCCGCCCTGATTGGGGGCAGGCTGCTTGCCGCCGCAAGCGACCAGGCTCAGAACCATCACAACTGCCAGAAGCAGTGCAAACAGTTTCTTCATTTTTGGTTTTCCCTTCTTAGAATTTGTTTTGGAAATGTTTTTTCCATTTTTTATATTCATACCTGTTTCGGTACGGCACACCAAAATCAGGGACGAATCGAAATGTTGCCGGAGGCTTTCTCCGGGGAGAGCCGATGGCTCAGTTGAGTTCCTCCGCTCTGTGGCAGGCCACGAAGTGACCGGAGGACAGCTCTTTGAGCTCGGGCATGCGCTCTGCGCAGACGTCGCACGCATGGGGGCAACGAGTGCGGAAGGGGCAGCCGGAAGGCGCGTTCAAGGGGCTGGGAATGTCGCCATGGAGCACAACGCGCTGGTTGGCTCTGGCCACCTTGGGATCCGGCACGGGAACGGCGGACATCAGGCTCTTGGAATAGGGATGCAGCGGATGATCGTAAATTTCCTTGGCATCCGCCAGCTCCACCAGTTTGCCAAGATACATAACCGCAATGCGGTCGGAAATGTGGCGGACGACCAGAAGGTCATGGGCAATGAAAAGATAGGTCAGCCCCATCTCGCGCTGCAACTCGTCAAACATATTGATGACCTGCGCCTGGATGGAAACGTCCAGCGCGGAAACGGGCTCATCGCAGACCACAAACTCCGGATTCGTCACCAAAGAGCGGGCAATGCCGATGCGCTGGCGCTGACCGCCGGAAAATTCATGCGCATAACGGCTGGCGTGCTCGGAGTTCAGACCGACCCGCTCCATCATGGCGATGATCTTATCCATGCGCTCCTGCTTGCTGCTGTACATCTTGTGGATGTCCAGCGGCTCGCCGATAATATCGGAAACCGTCATTCTGGGGTTCAAAGAGGAATAGGGATCCTGAAAGACCATGGCGGTTTTCTTGCGGAACTCGGCAATATCCTGCTTGGTGACGATCTTCTTGCCGTTGAACCAAACTTCGCCGGCTGTGGGCTTATACAGGTGCAGCAGCGTGCGGCCAACGGTCGTTTTGCCGCAGCCGGATTCGCCCACGAGGCCAAGGGTTTCGCCCTTGCGAATGGAGAAGGACACATCATCCACGGCCTTGAGCGGCTTGGAGGAGAACAGACCGGTGTTGATGCTGAAGTATTCTTTCAGATTTTTGACTTCAACCAGATTCTCAACCTGACTCATGCATCCTCA
>JAZNVK010000209.1:0-3810 GCA_045592805.1 Faecousia sp. | reverse complement strand
AAATATCATCTCTGGTTTCTGCCGAAGATGATCACCGCCTATCTGCTGCTCCCTGTCCTCTGGCTTATCGCCCGGGAAAGGGATGGGAAATATCTGGACGGCTGCCTTTTGGGTGGCATTGTCCTGTATTTCCTCTCCCAGACCCTGCGGAATTTGCCCCTGGGCGAGAGTCTCAGCGGCCTTCTCACCGCCTTTGAGTACCCTCTGAACTCCTTCCTGCTGTATATGCTTCTGGGCTATCGCCTCAGCAGCCGGGAGCGCAAGGTCGGAACACTGCCGTTGCTGCTGGGTTTTATTCTCAGCGTTTCGGCTGCGGCAGGACTCAACGGCTGGCTGTCCCTCCGTAAGGGCGGTCTGGACGACACCATGTTTAACCTCCAGACGGTCTTTTCCATGACGGAGGCCATCTGTGTCTTCCTGCTGTTCCGCCGTTGGGGTCAAAAGAGTCATTTTGGCTGTAAAAAGCTCCTTGTAGAGCTGTCTGCGGGTACGCTGGGCGTTTATTTGCTCCATGTATTTCTTCTGGAGCATCTGCAGCAGTGGCTGGGCGGCCTTCTTTCGACCGTTTCTCCGCTTCTCTCCATTCCCATGCTCAGTTTGGCTGTGTTTGGGATTTGTTTGGCGATCTCCTGCCTGATCCGGCGGATCCCTTGGGTGGGGAAATGGATCATGTAACAATTAGGTGATTCACCATGAAAAAATGTAATAAACTGGATGCTTCTCTCTTTTTGAAGCTGATTTTTGCGGCATCCTCTCTGGCCTTTCTGCTCTGCGCCGTGATTTTGCCGGACCGTGGGGGGATGCTCACCGGCCTTTGGACCATTCTGTCCTCCACCTGCAAGGTTGCAACCAATACCTTTGATCTGGGTGGCTTCTCCGGCGCATTCCTCAATGCCGGTCTGGTGGGACTGATCTGCACGGCGCTGTTCTTCCTGCCCAAGGCAAAGGCAACTGCCCCCTCGGTCATCGCCTTCTTCCTGACGGTTGGCTTCTCCTTCTGGGGCTTGAATGCCATCAATATCTGGTTCGGTATGCTGGGCGTGGTGCTGTACTGCCTGGTAAAGAAGGAGAGCCTGGGCTCTCAGGTCAATGCCATGATCTTTACAACCGGCATTGCCCCCCTGTACTCCGATCTGCTGCTGCGCTATCCCAATGCGGAGGCTGTGGGCTTCCACTGGGAGGGTCTGGCGCTGGCTGTGGGTGTTGGCCTGTTCGTGGGCTTCTTCCTGCCTGCCGGTCTGGCCTATGCCGCCAATGTCCATAAGGGCTTCGATCTCTACTCCGCTGCCGTCCCCGTGGGTATGACCGCTTTCTTCCTGAGAGCACTGCTGTACCAGGTGCTGGGCGGAACGCTCCCCGGCGGTGCTACCACCTCTCTTGATGTGGAATCCTGGCCCATTGTCAATGTCTTCTGCATTGCATTCTTCGTCCTCTGTGTAGTGGTTGCCCTCCTGATGGGCTGCAGACCCAAGGACTATTGGAAGCTGATGAAGGAGAGCGGCCATAGCTCTGACTTCATCCAGAAGTACGGCAAGGAGGCTGTCCTGATGAATCTGGGCATCTACGGCCTGTTCATCATGCTCTACTACAATCTGGTGGGCGCTTCCTTTAATGCCGTGACCCTTGGCTGTATCTTCTGTATGCTGGCCTGCTGCGCCTCGGACTCTCATCCCGGCAACGTCTGGCCCATTATGATCGGCTATGTGGCAGTATCCTACCTGTGCAAGTTCCTGGCGGTGGGTGAGTACTCCCAGATCATCAACAATCAGTCCATTGTCATCGGTCTCTGCTTCGCCAGCGGCCTGAGCCCCATCTCCGGCAAGTACGGCTGGCCCTTCGGCATTATTGCCGGCGCTATGCACTTTGTGCTGGTCACCAGCGTACCTGCCCTCCACGGCGGCTTCTGCCTCTATAACGGCGGCCTTACCGCGGCCTTTATCTGCCTGCTCTTTGTCCCCGTGCTGGAGAAGTTCTGCAAGACCAAGGAACAGCGCAAAGCCCTGAAGAAATAAAACAATATAAAAACCCCTGCAAGGACTTCCAAAATCCTTGCAGGGGATATTTTTTGCTTTTATCCGTGGTTATAGGACTCCAGCGCGACGTAGTAGGTTCCATGGTACTCTACGATCAGCAGGGTCTTATCGTCGATCCAGGTTTCGCCGTTACGCTCGTTCTTTATAGCCACGTTCACCTCATAGAAGGCATCGATCTCATAGAGCTCGTAGACAGGCTCCCGATCCCATGCCTCCCAGTACTCATAGACGCTCTTCAGACGATTCCGTGCATCACGGGCATTGGTACCCAGGAGCTCGTAGGTGTTGATCAGAAGAATTTCATAAGAGGCATCGTAGGCATCTGTGATGGCCTCAGCCTCTGCCTCACTGAATTCCAACCAGTAGCGGTAAAAATCCTCCATATCACGGATACGGTCAAGCTGATCGTACCAGTAATCGTAATCCAGGTCTATTTTTTCGGTACGCTCATACCAGCCCAGCGTGTTCAGAGCCTCCGCCACAGCCATATCCAGATCGGTATAGACGGAATAAGAGAAGAGATCCCGGGGGTCTATCCCCATCAGTTTGCTGACTTCCTTCTGGTCGCCCTCAAATTCGGCTTCTAAATAATCCTCCACCACATCCTCGGGAGAACTGCCGGAAAAGACGATCAGCAGCACGATCACCAGCAGCAGCACCGCAACCGCAGCGGCAATGAGCAGGAACAGCTTTTTCTTCTTTTTGGGCGCCTCGAGGGCGGCACAGGGCTGTGGAGCTGCCTCCAGGGGAGAACCGCAGCTGATACAGAAACGGGATGCAGGTCCATTGGGCGCGCCGCATTTGGTGCAGTACATGGATGTATTCTCCTTTCGCTCAATCATAGCGCAGGGCATTGATTTCTTCCTTTGTCAGCCTTTGCAGACGGGTGTCGCGGATGCGGTACACATGGTGGCACATGGACAGCACGCTGGGACGGTGGGTGGTGAGAATACAGGTCTTGCCGGAGAGAGAGGTGATGTTCTTCAGCACTTTCCGCTCCGTCTCCAGATCCAGGGCAGAGGTGACCTCATCCAAAAGCAGAATGGGCGCATCGGCAAGAATGGCACGGGCAATGGCAAGACGCTGGTTCTGTCCCTCAGAGAGGGAGCCGCCGCGCTCTCTCATGGAGCTGTAGATCCCCTCGGGCAGGGCGCGGACAAAGTCCTCAGCGCAGGCAAGATCCAGGGCGCGGTAGATCTCCTCATCGGTGGCATTGGGGCGTACCATGCGGAGCATATCGGCAATGGAGCCGGAGAAAATCACGTTATCCTGGGGAACGTAGGAGAACATGGCGCGGGTGGAGGGGGAGAGGGGGATGGTCTCGTCGCCGCTTCGCAGCAGAGCTTCACCCTCCTTTGGGGGAAGCAAACCCAGCAAAATGCGGAACAGGGTGGTTTTGCCGCTGCCGGAGGAGCCTACAATGGCAATCATCTCCTGCTGACGGATCTGCAAATCCACGTTCTTCAGCACCGGCTTTCTGCGGGAGTAGGTAAAGCACATCTGCTTCAGCTCCAGACAGTAGGGCGCCTCCCCGGCGATCAGCTGTTCCACCTGCTCTGCGTATTCCATGGTCTCGGCGGGCAGCTCAAATACGGTCATAACACGCTGTGCCGCTACGGTACATTCGATGGCAGAGGGAACCAGCTTGATCAACGCCGTCAGAGCAGCGCTGAGATAGCCTGCCATCTGGATGAAGAGGATCAGCGTGCCGAAATCAATGGCCTCCAGCCACAGGCGGGAGGCGCACCAGCCCAGACAGAGGTAGCTGATAATGCAG
>JAZNVK010000208.1:0-13330 GCA_045592805.1 Faecousia sp. | reverse complement strand
TGAAATACAGCGAAATGACACAAGGAAGGACTTCTCTGTTTATTTCGCACCGGTTGGCTTCTACCCGATTCTGTGACCGCATCATTTTTGTGGCAGATGGCGGAATCAAAGAGGAAGGAACCCATGAAAGTCTACTGGCACTTGGCGGCGAGTACGCAAAGCTTTTTGAAGTGCAAAGCCGATACTATCAAGAGGGAAAGGAGTTCTGAGCATGAAAGAAAAAGTAAATATGCGTAATGCGGCTGCACTTCAACTGCGCGGCATAAAGGAACTCCACAAAGTTTCTCCGAAGTTCTTTCCGCTGCTAACTGTCTACTCTATTTTTAGCGCAATTACCCCTTATGTGACAGTGTTCTTCTCTGCACAAATACTGAAAGAACTCGCAACACTGCGCCGGGAAGAAAACCTTTGGCAATGGGTCATTGCTGGCGTTCTGTGTGTCGGAATTGCGGCTATTGCGAAAGCGATGCTTTATCGCCGTTACAACTCTCTGCTCAATGATCTCTATGGGCGAAAAGAAATACTGTTCATCAATAAGATGTTTTCTCTCGATTTTTCGGAATTAGATAAGCAGGAGAATCACGACCTCCGGGCGCAGATTCAGCAGAATGAGAACTGGTCAAGCTGGGGATTGATGCGTGTCGAAGAAGCATACATCGGCGCTGTATCAAGTGTCATTGGACTGCTGAGTGGTATTGCACTCACGGTAAGCCTGTTTACCTCTCCAGTTCCTGAGTCTGCGGGCTGGCTAACGGTACTGAATAACCCCGCATTTATTCTTGTTTTGGCTGCCATGATGATTGTGGTCAGTATCCTTGCCGGAAATCTTAGTGCAAAGTCAATGCGCTGCTGGAGTGATTTTGCAGAAGAAGCTACTTTCGGAAACCGGCTCTTTGGGCATTTCGGATTTATCGGGCAGGATAAAGAACAAAGCGTCGATATCCGAATGAACAACCAGCAAAAACTCGTGAGTGCTTATTGGAATACGAATTCTTCATTTGGCGTAAATGGCCCGTTTGGTAAAGCTGCTATGGGCAAAATGGGTGTGTATGCCAGCCTGGGTGTTTGCATTACAACGCTCATTACCGGCTTCATCTATGTGTTCACTTGCCTAAAGGCATGGGGCGGTGCGTTTGACGTAGGCAGCATCACTCAGTATGTAGGTGCTGCGACGGCGATGGTTACCAATGTGTTTGCATTGACCGACTTGCTTGGCATTATGAAAACCAATGCTCCTTACCTGGAAAAAACATTCGAATTCCTGGACATTCCTAATTCTATGTACCAGGGCAGTCTAACCACCGAAAAGCGGGCAGACCGTCAGTACGAGGTGGAGTTTCGTGATGTGTCTTTCAAGTATCCCGGCTCTGACATTTGGGCGCTGCGCCATGTGAATATGAAGTTCAAGGTAGGTAAGCGTCTTGCTATCGTTGGCGAGAACGGCTCCGGCAAGACCACCTTTATTAAGTTGCTGTGCCGTCTGTACGATCCCCAGGAGGGACAGATCCTTCTGAACGGCATTGATATCCGCAAGTACCGTTACGATGATTACATGAACATCTTCTCCATCGTATTCCAGGATTTCCAGCTCATTTGTCAACCATTGGGCAATAATGTGGCAGGCAGTATGGAATATGACTGTGAACGAGTGGAAAAAGCATTGATCGATGCAGGCTTTGGTGACCGCCTTGCTTCTTTGGAAAAGGGGCTTGATACTTTCGTTTACAAGAATCTGACCGAAGACGGTGTGGATGTATCCGGCGGCGAGGCACAGAAGATCGCCATTGCCCGTGCGCTCTTCATCGATGCTCCGTTCATTATCCTCGACGAGCCCACGGCAGCTCTCGATCCGATTGCTGAAGCGGAGATTTACGGAAAGTTTGAGGAGATCGCAGGCGACAAAACCGCCATCTACATCTCCCACCGTCTATCCTCTTGTAAGTTCTGCGACGAGATTGCTGTGTTCCACGAGGGGGCGGTGATTCAGCAAGGCTCCCACGCGGATCTTGTAGCGGATGAGAACGGCAAATACTGCCAGCTCTGGAACGCACAGGCGCAGTATTATACGACTTCAGACTGATTCAAAGGCAGTAAATAATAAAAAGGACGGTGAGCGGCTTCGCTCATCGTCCTTTTCAATATGGCATTATGACACAGGGGCATATCTGCTTATTGTTTGTTCTTCCGCTTCAATAGCAATAGAATCCCGAAGGAAATTGCTGCCAGGAGGAAGAAGCCGTAGTTCTCAAAGAAGTATGTCAGGGAATACCCGGAAACCGCGTAAGTATAATACTCCACCAGCAGATCCAGCACCGCATAGATCAGCAGCATAATGGCGGGGCCACTGCCCAGAGATACATTTTGCCCATTGTTCATGGCACGGGCAATGCTGTTGGCTCTCAGCGCAAAGATCACCATCAGCAGATGGACAGGGACGACAAGGAAGGCATGCGCTGCCCAGGGGAGTATCCGGTTATAATCATAATACCCATAGTCGCCAAAAATATAGGAGGCGTTTTCAATGACGCTGGGCATATGCAGCGCCAGAGCCAGAATCCGAAGACACAGGGCAATGATATGCAGCGACAGTGCAGCGCCGATGGAGCCGCGGTGTTTCGTCAAGCCGCCGATGGCCAGCAGGAGCAAACCGATGATACAGATGAGATTGCTACCCAACAGCACGACAGCCCGGAGAAAATCGAAAATATAAAGTTCAAGACGCTCAAAGAAGAGGGGGAAAACAGGCAGCCATAGAATAAAGTCATAAATACTGACCGCGAGGAAAACCAGAGCGCTGATAAAGAACATCGGATGCCGCAGGATCGGCACAAGGCGGGATTCGTAGGTAATGGGCTGGGCGGAATATGTGGTGCAGTGTACTACGGTCTGATTTTGAGCGAAAGCAGTTGTTTTCGGCTCAGTTGCAGTATTCACCGCCTTGCCGCAGCCGGGGCAGAACTTATCCCGATCGCCGATTTGACTGCCGCAGTTGGCACAGAACATGGGAATTCTCCTTTCTGTCTGATTTGGGAAAGCCCCACCCCGTGGTAGCGAGGTGGGGCGATATTCATTTTAGTTACCCAGATCCTCTACGTAGAGCTCACGCACTGCGTTGGGGTCGGCGGGTTTCGCCTCGGCCTTGGGAGCCTCAGTGGGCTTGGGGTTGTTGCGGGCTTCCATGAACTTGCGGGCGACCTGGGGGAAGAGGGCGTAGGACAGGACGTCTTCTTCACAGCGGATGATGTCCTTGGCTTCCTCACGGTACTTCTCCAGCTCGGGCTGCAGCAGGTCAGCGGGACGGCAGGTAATGACCTCGGCATCGCCGATGCACTTCTTGCGGACTTCCTCGTTGACTTCACCGGGCAGCTTGCCGTACTCGCCACGGAGCAGACCCTTGGACTCCTTGGGAACCATCTTGTAGCGCTCGCCGCCGATGATGTTCATAACGGCCTGGGTGCCAACGATCTGGCTGGTGGGAGTGACCAGGGGAGGATAACCGAAGTCCTTACGGACACGGGGAACCTCTGCCAGCACGTCATAGTAGCGGTCTTCCTGACCGGCCTGCTTCAGCTGACCCAGCATGTTGGACAGCATACCGCCGGGAACCTGGTACATCAGAGCCTTGGTGTCCACAACCAGAACCTTGGGATCCAGGGTGCCCTCCTTCTTCAGGCGCTCGGAGACCTTGCGGAAGTGGGCAGCGGCCTCGTTCAGAGCCTTCAGATCCAGACCGGTGTCACGGTCAGTGCCTTCCAGGGTGGCGACCAAAGCCTCGGTAGCGGGCTGAGAGGTGCCGTTTGCCATGGGAGACAGGGCGCAGTCTACGATGTCAACACCGGCCTGGGCGGCCATGAGGTTGACCATATCGCCGGTACCGGCGGTGTTGTGCGTGTGCAGATGGATGGGAACGGAGACATTTTCCTTCAGCATCTTGACCAGCTCGTAAGCCTGGTAGGGGAGAAGGAGGTTTGCCATATCCTTGATGCAGATGGAATCGGCGCCCATCTTCTCCAGCTGCTTTGCCACGTTGACAAAATACTCGTGGCTGTGTACGGGAGAGACGGTGTAGCTCAGAGCGACCTCTGCCCAGCCGCCGTACTTCTTGACGCACTCCACAGCCTTCTGCAGGTTGCGGATGTCGTTCAGAGCGTCAAAGACACGGACGACCTCGATGCCGTTCTCAATGGACTTCTTGCAGAACTCCTCCACCACGTCATCGGCATAGTGCTTGTAGCCCAGGATGTTCTGGCCACGGAAGAGCATCTGCAGCTTGGTCTTGGGCATATGCTTCTTGATGGTGCGCAGGCGCTCCCAGGGATCTTCGTTGAGGAAGCGCATGCAGACGTCGAAGGTAGCGCCGCCCCAGCACTCGCAGGACCAGTAGCCCATGTTGTCGAGCATTTCCAGAGCGGGGATCATATCCACAATGCGCATACGGGTAGCAGCCTGAGACTGATGGGCGTCACGGAGGATGGTTTCTGTAATGCGTAAGGGTTTCTTTTCCATAACGGATACCTCCAATAATTAGGTGAACAGGGCGATCAGAGCGCCTGCGGCAACGGCAGAGCCGATAACACCGGCGACGTTGGGACCCATAGCGTGCATAAGCAGGAAGTTACCGGGATCCTCCTGCTGGCCAACCTTCTGAGACACACGGGCGGCCATGGGAACGGCAGAAACACCGGCGGAGCCGATGAGGGGGTTGATCTTCTTGCCCTCGGGCAGGAAGAGGTTCATGAACTTGGCCAGGAGCACGCCGCCGGTAGTACCGAACATGAAGGCGCAGATGCCCATGGCCAGGATGCCCAGGGTCTTGCCGGTGAGGAAGTTCTCGGCGGTGGCGGTAGCGCCCACGGAGATACCCAGGAGGATGACCACGATGTTCATCAGCTCGTTCTGAGCGGTCTTGGCCAGACGTTCGGTGACGCCGCACTCACGCAGCAGGTTACCCAGCATCAGGCAGCCGATCAGCGCAGTAGCGGAGGGGACAAGAATAGAGACAAAAGCGGTAACAGCAATGGGGAAGATGATCTTTTCCTTCTTGGAGACCTTGCGCAGGTTGTCCATGCGGATCAGGCGCTCCTTCTTGGTGGTCAGACCCTTCATAATGGGGGGCTGGATCACAGGAACCAGAGCCATATAGGAGTAGGCTGCGATGGCGATGGAGCCAAGGAGGTTGGGAGCCAGGATGGAGGTGGTGTAGATGGCAGTGGGGCCGTCTGCGCCGCCGATGATGCCGATGGAAGCAGCCTCCTTGGGAGTGAAGCCCAACAGAGCGGCAGCACCCAGATAAGCAAGGAAGATACCCATCTGTGCAGCAGCGCCCAGAAGGAGGGTCTTGGGATTGGCGATCAGGGGGCCAAAGTCCGTGGAAGCGCCGACGCCAACAAAGATCAGGCAGGGATAAATGCCGAACTTGACACCTAAGTACAGATAGTCAATCAGACCGGCTTCGGCGTTTGCGAAAGCAGACCAGGAGATATGACCGGTTTCATTGATGAAAATTTCGGGATGGTACATACCTGCGCCGGGCAGGTTGGTCAGCAGCATACCAAAAGCGATGGGGAGCAGCAGCAGAGGCTCAAAGCCCTTGCCGATGGCCAGATACATCAGGACAAAGGAGACAAGGATCATGACCAGCGTCTTTGCGGTGTCAACCCAATGCTGACCAAGGAGCCGTGCAACACCGGTGTCGTTGAGGAATTTGGTAATGGCAGCGGTGTTGGGATCCTCTTCTTCTGCTACAACGGCAGCGGCATCGGTTGCGGTTGCTGCGGAAACGACCGTAATGCAGACGCAGCAGATGCAAGCCACAACCAGGAGCAGCAGAAGGAGCTTACGAAGTTTTAATTTATTTTTAAACATAGTGAGGGCAATCCTTCTTTGAAATATCTTTAATTAGCCAATGGTGCAGATCAGAGCCTGGGTCTCAACGCTGTCGCCCTTGCGGACACTGACGGAGCCGACGGTGCCGTCACAGGGAGCCATGATCTCATTTTCCATCTTCATAGCTTCCAGAACGACCAGCACGTCGCCCTTCTTCACAGCCTGACCGTTCTGAACCTTTACGTCCAGGATGGTGCCGGGCATGGGAGCCTTCACCTGAGCGCCGCCGGCGGGAGCAGCGGCAACGGGAGCAGCAGCGGGAGCGGGGGTGGGAGCACTCATAGTAGCGGGAGCGGCGATCTCTTCGATCTCAACCTCGTAGAGGGAACCATTAACATTAATGCGATACTTTTTCATGATCTTTCACCTTTCCATGTTTCAGTTAGATTTTTTTGATGGAGACAATGCGGATGGCGGATGCATCGGTGCCGGAATACTCGGCAACGGCAGCGGCGACAGCGGCTGCCAGAGCGCCACGGTTGGCGATGGCGGCAGGAGCTGCAGGAGCGGCGGGGGCAGGAGTGGCTTCTTCTTCCTTCTTGTCACGGCAGAGCAGGCCAACCAGCCAGCACATACCGATGATCAGGACGAGGACGGCGAAGACAACACCGAAACCCATCACGACGACGAACCAATTATTGGGCATAGTTTTGGGATTCCTCCTTTTTTTGCGGCAAGCCGCAAGATTTTTATATCTATCTATTGGCGACTCGAGGGAGCCTTGAATAGAAATAGATGACAGAAATTATTCGATGGTAAAGTCGATCAGCGCAAAGATCTTACCGTTGACGTAGATTTCCAGGGTGTACTCGCCCACCACGTTTTTGCCGTCTTCGCCTACGGGCATGGGAATGGCGCTGGCATGGCGGCGGCGGTACCACATATCGTCCCAGACCACAGTGTCGGAAACATCGCTGACCACCTGACCTTCGCTGTTACGCACAGCGTAGCACAGATGTACTTCCTCCTCGGAGAAGGGCTGGAACAGCAGCTCCACGCAGACGGCGATCTTGTCCTCTGCTCCGTATACGGTGCCACGGTTGTAGAGATTGGTGTAGTTCCAACCTTCGTAATCGGGCAGGGGATACAGGGTGACCAGATTCTCGCTGCCGTCGATGGGTGCATCGGGGCTGATGCCGAAATCATTCAAAGGCTCTGCTTCGGCAGTGGTATAATTCAATTCCGTAATGCCGAAGACCTGACGGGCGGCATCCTCCGGGGTGAGACTCAGGGCAAAATGATACTCCGCCTCGGGGATCAGATAGGGGATCTGTACGGTGTTGCCCTCAATGGGAGCGTTCTGACCGCCCAGGATGTAGTCGGGATGGAGACTGCCTTCGGTGTTATAGGAGAGATACCATCCTCCGTCGGGAGTTCCGGCAGGGGTGTTCCAGCTGATGGTGGCAATACCCTCTTCATCTACAGTGACGGAGAAGTTTTCTACCACAATGGGATCGGCGGGGAACACAACGGACAGGGGCTCGTCCATACCCTTGGCTGTTACGGTAATGGTGTAGTCCAGGGTAAGATCGGGCAGGGTCAGGTCGCAGACCGTGCGGTCGGAGGTAAGGGAAATGGTTTCAACACCTTCTGCCTCGCAGGTAATCTGCCACTGATCAGGATCGTTGGCGGTGGAGCTCCAGCCGAGGGTGACAACATTTCCTTCGATCTTTGTAATGGTCAGGTCAGAGCCCACAATGATGGGGTGCAGCTCATAGCTGACGGAATACTGATCCTTGATGAAGATTCCTTCGGTTTTCTCCAGGGTGAAGGTATACTCTTTGCCGACGGGAAGCTCATCTACCTGGCAGGCATTGCCGTCAAAGGTGATTTCACCGTGGACATTACCCTCCTTGTCGGAGAAGGCGAGAATCCAATCCTCCGGAGTGGGACCCTCGTGGAAGAAGGTGATCAGCACAGAACCGTCGTTGTCACCACGGGAGGCGGAGATTTCCGTGATGTGGGTCCCGTCGGGGGTGGTGACTGTATCGCTCTGCATACCGGAGTCGGACAGCTTGTGGAAGCCAACCGCCTCAACCTCAAGGGTGTAGGAGGTGGACTCGCTCAGACCGGTGAAGCGGTACTGATCGCCCACGCGGGTGCCGTGGAAGGTATTGCCATGGCTGTCGGAGCAGGTGACATTAAAGCAATCCGCGCTGTCATCGGAGACCAGCTGTACCACCAGCTCGTTGGTGCTCAGAGAGGTGACATTCAGGGCAGTGGCCTCAACAAAATACCAGCGGATCAGGAGGAAGACAACAACACCGATGGCAACCAGCAGTGCGGCAATGATGACAATGGGAAGCACATTTCTGCGCTTGCCTTCCTCATTGGCCTTGGGCTCTTCCGCCGCGTCATCAGGCGTATCCACATAGTCCTGGGTCTTTGCCTCGGTGGACTCAAAGCGCAGGCGTAGTCCTTCTTCCGCTTCTTCTGCGGGAGTGTCCGCAGTGCTTTCCTCGGGTGCAGCGGTCTCAACGGGGGTGTTGACAGGGGCCACATCCTCCGTGTCTCCGATCACTTCGGAGATGGAAGCGAGAAGGCTGTCAATATCGATCTGGTCGGCCTCCTCATAACTGTCGTCGGCCAGATCGGCTTCAGTGATGTCAAAGCTCTCGGTGAGAGGGGCTTCCTGCTCCTCCTTGGGCTCTTCGGTAAGAACGTCCAGCAGAGAGTCGGAGATTTCGCCTACCTCCGGTGCTTCATAGCCGGCGGCAACGGGGAGAACCAGCTGCTCATCCGCTTCATCAGCCTTTTCTGCAGCTGCTTCCGGGAGGACGGGGGCTTCTTCTGCCTGTTCCGGGGCAGGAGCCTCTTCCGGGATTTTCGTAACGGTTACAGGTGCGGCGATTTCTTCTTCTACCTCTGCATCGGGATCCACATCGGCCTCAGAACCGGCACCGGAGAGATCCGGGGCAAAGCTGCGGCGGAAGGTCTCATCCAGCTTGTCTTCCTGTGTCATGCGAACGGGAGCTGCATCCTCCTCGTCCTCTTCCTCGGGAAGATCCACGGGGGGTGTGAAATTGACCACAATGGGCGGCACGATCAGACGGTCAGAGATCTCGTTGCGCTGCATATACAGCACCAACGCCTGCTTCAGCTCCTCGGGGCTCTGGAAGCGATCCTCTTTGTTGAAGGAGCAGGCCTTCTGAATGATGCTTGCCAGCTCGTAGTCGGCATAGATGGGAGTGGGCAGGGGCTTGCCGCTGAGACGTAGCTTGTCTGCCATACCCTCGCCGGTGTTTTCGTCCTCATAGGGGCCGTGATTGCCGTTATAGATTCGGAAAAGAACCATGCCGAGGGCGTAAATATCGATGGTTGTATTGGGATACTCATTGATGTCGGAGAGCTCCGGAGCGGAATATGCACCGATGTACTCCTCGGGAACGGAGGAATATGCCAGCTCATCCAGTGCCATCAGACCAAGACCGCCCAGCAGGAACTTGTCCCCGGGGGTGAGGTAAATGCTTTCGGGTGTCAGGTTGGTAAAGAGCAGTCCGGCTTCACGGCAGCTGATCAGAGCATCGCAGATATCGATGCCGAGGTTGATGGCGCGCAGACCGGTAATGGCGTTTTCGTTGAGCAGGTAGCTCAGAGGAACGTGGCGTTTGAGCAGTATGTAGATGTCAAAGCCCACCTCTGTCTCTCTGGGAACTACTTGGAAATCCAGGGCTCCGGCGAAGAAACCGGCCTCGGTCAGCTCCTTGCCCAGCTTCAGCTCTCTGCGGATATCCTCGGTGTAGCGGCGGTAGTATTCGTTTACAGCGGCCTCATCGGGATAAGCGCCGGAGAGGATCAGGGCGCGAACATGGCTGTCGGAGGAGGGTACGGAGAGAACCTTGAGCATCAGCTGCTCACCGGTAGATCGATCCCGGAGGGTATAGTAGGTGCGTCCGTCAAAGCTCGGCCCCTGCTTTTCCACGGTCATGCCGTCCAGCAGAGGAGAGATCATTTTCAGTTCGGACATAGAATGGCCTCCTTGCGATAAAACTTCAATCTATTGCTATTCTATACTATGATATTTTTTAAAAAAAATCAAGTCAGATTATTGTCTTATTTAAAATAAAATGATATGATATAGAAAACCGAAACAGAAAGGAGCCAGCATATACCCCGTATATGCGCAAAGCTATGGAAGATAAATCGGTATGTTATTACTGCGGTACGATCTATGATAAGGAGCAGGGGAAGTGCCCTCTCTGCGGCAGTACCGTTCGCTCCTCTCAGGATGAAGCGGAGCGTCCGCAGCCTCGTCGCCGCCTGACAGAGAAGGAGCGCAAGGAACGCCGCCGCAAGACCCACGGCGGAAAATTCAGCAAAAAGAGCAGCAAGGTTTCTGCCCGTCCCATTATGATCGCAGCGCTTGTTTTCCTGATTCTTGCCGTTCTTGCCCTGGGCTGGTTCATTATGGATATGCTGGGCTGGCTGCCCGGTATGGAGGATAACGTGGATCGTGAGACGCCTGCCATCTCCGAGCCCGATACCTCCTGCACCGACTTGACTCTGAATTCCAATACCATTACCCTGACGGCCGCCGGTGAGACAGCGCAGCTGGAGGTTCGTGTCAATCTCTACTGTGGTGAGACAGTCTATGTCAACAGCATGGATGAAGCAGTGGCCTCTGTGGTAAAGGATCAGGTAAAGACCGCTCAGACCGAGAGCTACAAGACCGTCACCTTCCCTGTCACAGCCGTGGCAGAGGGCGAGACGGAGATCCGCATTACCTGCGGTGCCAGGGAGGCTGTCTGCAAGGTGGTGTGCGAATTCACCGAGCCTGTGGATTCCACCGGCGATCAGACTCCCGACAGCAGCGACTCCGATCCCACCGATCCTCCCCCCAGCTCTGAGGGTGTGGATGAGGATTATCTGCCCGAGGTGAACCACGAGGGAGATATTACCTTCACTGCCCGTGGTGAGAAGCTGACCCTCCGTGTAACCAATCTGCCCGCAGGGGAAACTGCCGCCTGGAAGACCGATGATGAGTCCATCGTCAAGGTCAATGCCTACGGTGAGGTCACTGCCATCGGCGGCGGCAAGACCAAGATCTATGTCACCGTTGCAGGCAAGACCACCGAGATCCTTGTACGCTGCAACTTCGGTGATTTCATCGACAAGGGCGCCCACCTGGAGTCCGGCCGCAGCGACGTTACCGTTGTAGTAGGTGAGAGTTTCAAGCTCTACCTCTTCGACAGCGACGGCGACCGCATTGAGGATGTCACCTATGAGATCTCCGATGAATCCGTATGTAAAGTGGAAGACGGCGTTGTCACCGCTATTGGCTACGGTACTTCGGAAGTGACCGTCGTATACTACGATATGGAATTCACCTGCATTGTCCGTGTGCGTTAAATAATCAGATATCGGCACCCAAGAGCAGACAGCTTTCGGGTGCCGATATTCTTTTGCGTTTTACATATCGTCTGCCGTGGCGAGACTTCTTCTCCGAAAGAGCAGGGTAATGCACCAGATGCCGGCAAGGCCGACCAGGGCGTAGACGATACGGCTGACCGTAGCGGTCTGACCGCCAAAGAGCCAGGCTACCAGATCGAAACGGAAAATGCCCACCAGCCCCCAGTTCAAAGAACCGATGATGCTTAAAATCAACGCGATGGTATCCATAGTTTATCTTCCTCCTGTGTTTGGGCTGTTCATAGTATGGACGACTTTTTGTTCACTATACGCAAAAAGCAACTGGAAATTTGTCAAAAACAACGATGTAAAAACCCTATGAAAATCGAAAGTTTTAGAGTATAATATAAAATACCAAGCTGTGGCAATTGATTCTTTGCCCAGGCGGAAATATGAAATACGAAAGGCTGATGAAATCATGAATGCATTTTTACCTGCTGATATTCTGTTTCCTCAAGTGGAGTCTATGGAGAAGTGGGCGGTGATTGCCTGCGATCAGTTTACCTCTGACCCTGCCTATTGGGAGAGAGTCAGAAAGAATGCCGAGGGCGCACCCTCTACCATCAACCTGATTCTCCCGGAAGCTGAGCTGGGAACGGAGAAGGAAACTGCCCATACCGCTCTCATTAATGCCACCATGGCTGAGTACATCGGAAAGAATATTTTTAAGACGCTGAAAAATGCGCTGGTTTATGTTGAGCGCACTCTGGAAAATGGTACCGTCCGCAAGGGTCTGGTGGGCATGGTGGATCTGGATACCTATGATTATTCCGTAGGCTCCACCTCTGCCATCCGCGCGACGGAGCGCACCGTGGTAGAGCGTATTCCGCCCCGTATGCGTGTGCGTCGGGATGCCCCCATTGAGCTGCCCCATATTCTGATGCTCTGTGACGACCACGACAAAGTCCTTATTGAGCCCATTGGCGAGAAGAAGGATCGCCTGGAGAAGCTTTATGACTTTGAACTGATGGAGGGCGGCAAGCATATTGCCGGCTGGCTGGTTCAGGGTGAAGAGGCTGAGGCTTTCAACGCCCGTCTGGCAGAGTATACTGCCAATGTGGGTAAGAAGTACGAGGGTCTGCAGGGTGTTCCCATGGTCTTTGCCGTGGGTGACGGCAACCACTCCCTGGCAACCGCCAAGTCCTGCTACGAAGAACTGAAGGCAAAGAATCCCGGTGTGGATCTCAGTGATCATCCCGCCCGTTATGCCCTTGTTGAGCTGGAAAATATTCACGATGAGGCACAGGTCTTTGAGCCCATCCACCGCGTGATTACCAAGTGCGATCCCCATGCGCTGCTGGCTGCGTTGAAGGCGGAAGCCTGCGCAGAGGAAGGCTTTGAGGTGAAGTGGTATATCGGCGCTGAGAACGGCACGGTCTGCCTGGATAAGGCAAAGAGCCAGCTGGCTGTGGGTGTTCTGCAGGGCTTCCTGGATGCCTATCTGAAGGAGAACGAGGGTGAGATCGACTATATCCACGACGACGATGCCCTCATCGCTCTGGCACAGCAGGAAAACAGCATCGGCTTCCTCCTGCCTGCCATGGAGAAGAGTCAGCTCTTCCGTGGTGTCATTGCCGATGGCATCCTGCCCAGAAAAACCTTCTCCATGGGTCACAGCCGTGAGAAGAGATACTATCTTGAAGGAAGAAAAATCAAATGACAACTCTGTTTGAGCCTGCCTATGCGAAAGTCAACCTGACCTTGGACGTGGGCAGCAAGCGCCCTGACGGCTACCATGACATTACCTCCATTATGCAGGCGGTGACCGTTCGGGATGATATTGAGATCGATCTGGATACGGGCGAGGGCTGGAAGCTCCTGTGCCGGCAGGAGGGAATTCCCACGGATGAAAGAAATCTTGCCTGGAAAGCGGCTCGGGTCTATTTTGACGAGATGGGCGGCGAGCCTGACGGCATTACCATCCGCATTACCAAGCGCATTCCCTCTCAGGCAGGTCTGGGCGGCGGCAGCGCCGATGCGGCAGCTGTGCTGAAGGCCCTCAACGAACACGAAGGCAAGCCCTTCACGGGAGAGG
>JAZNVK010000207.1:0-8316 GCA_045592805.1 Faecousia sp. | reverse complement strand
CGTTATTTCCCTCGGTGGGGGCGTGGTAGCAGATATAGTCGTCGGGATTAGGGGGTGAGTCGGGGCAGGTGTCCGCATTGAACAGTACAATGCTGTAGCCGTGACCCTCCAAGATCACCTGACAATTCCCCTCTGTGAAGTTTGCTATGCCCTCGCAGCCCGAGGCGATAGACTGGGAGAGTTGGAAGTCTTCATACCACAGTTGGGGTTTCCGATATGCTTTTTTCAATTGCTCTCCCCTCCTTTTTCATTGAAATAGTTTGCGGCGCTGTCGCCGTAGTACATGCAGCTGCGTACCAGCGCTGCCAGAGCGAAGTCGCTGCTGTTCAGACAGCTTCTTGCGTAGGCTTCCACGCTGTAGCCTGTGGTGGGGCTGACGGCGGTTTCGCCGCTGTAAGCGGTGAAATAGAACATCTGCCGCAGCTGGGTCGCCTTGATTCCGCTGTAGGTCACCTGCAATCTGCCGTCGGACAGTTGGGTGAAGTCCGTCAGGGTGGCCACGGTCTTGCCGCTCTCATCTGTGACCTTCACAGAAGTGATCTCTGCTGCACTACCGTTAAGGGTCAGCTTGGCGTTCAGCTCCAATCGGTCTGCGAAGCTGACGGTGAAGCCCAGCTTGCTGACTAAGGTGCTGTTGGAATTGTCAGTGACTACCTTGGTATCGGTCAGCTCTGCTGCCAGTTCGGTAGTTGCATACTGCTGATAGGCTTCCATACCGGCATTGACCAGGTTATCCGTTCTTCTGCCGAAGTAAAGCTGAGCGGCTGCGCCGTAGTTCAGGGTGTCCATCAGCAGGCGGTACAGGGTGGGCTGCTCCTCGTAGCTGTAGCTGTCGAAGCAGAGCTGGGCGTAGGCCAGGATGGAGTAGGTATCTACATTACTCTTCACTCCCCTGCCCTGAGTGTCGGAAATGTACAGGGTGGCTCGCAGCTCGCTGCCCATTTCTACGGATTGGATGCCCTTGAGAGTGAAGATCACTCGGTCGGCATCGGAAGTCAGGTCGGGATAGAGAGTGTAGGTCTCTACCGCCATTTCGTCCTTCGTGGAGTAGACATCTTTTTCTACAACTAAGTAAGCGGTGGACAGGTCGTAGCCTTCCAGTTCGCTGCGCTTGATGCGGTAGTTCATCTGCAGGTCGCTCTCAAAGTTCACGCTGTGACCCACGGCCAGAGGCAACTCCTTGGAGATAGGCAGGTCAATGCTGACCTTGCGCTCTACATAGCCTGCGGCTGCCTGCATCTTCTCCAGATCCATGACCAGCTCGGAGTCGGCGGTGGGAGCTTCGCCGTAGGTGATCTTCAGGGTGGTCAGGGTGATGGGGCTGCTGCCGGTGTTAGTCAGGACGATGACCTTGCTGATGTTTTCGCCTTCCACGGGAATGTAGGTATTGCTGATGCTGTAGTACAGATCCGTATGGGAGGTGGTGGTGACGGTCTGCTCTGCCAGGATGTTGCCATTGGCATCCAGAGCCGCTGCGGTAAGCGTTCCGGGATTGTCGAAGATCTTCACGCCCACGTGGACATTGGCAATGCTCTGACCCTTGGAGTCAATGGCAAAGGCAATGGCCTGGTTGGAATTCAGGTAGATCTCGTTATTGGGACCGTAGGCATCGTAGTCCGCAAGCAAGCCCTCTGTTACGCCGTCAATGAAGCTGATGCCATTGACATAAGCAGTGGCATTGCCTGCTTCGTCGGTGGTCAGCAGCTGCTTACGCAATTCTACGTACTGAGGATAGGCTTCGCCGTCCTGCAGGTAGTAGTCCTCCATATTCTCTGCCGGGGCATAGATACGGACGGCATCCAGATAGAAGTCATAGCCGCCGGAACCGGTGTGGTCGAAGAAGGGAATGTAAGTCGGCGTGATGACCACGGTGTAGATGCCGTAGGCCAGCTCGGGGCTCTTGATGACGGGGATCTGGTAGAGGTCATTGGAGGTGTCGCTGTCTACGGGAGTCCAGATGTAGTTCTCCTTATAGAGGATCACTACGTCGCCCTGATTGGGCTTGGTGGGCAGCTCCGTGGACTCTTCCTTGGTCTTTTCCGCTACGCAGGTCTTGGTGGCTGTCCAGCGCTCACCGTTGTAAGTCCAGGTGTACTCTACCCAGGGGTAGTCCTCGTCGATGGATCTGGAGTAGCCGTAGTAGGTGTCCACCACCCAGCTCTCGTAGACGGTCTCGGTCTGGATGCCCTTGTAGACACGGCAGGTGATGAAGCCGGTCTGGTTGCTGGTGAGGCTGATGAGATCGAAGCCTGTGCCGGTGAAGGTGAACTTTGCCGTGGGCCAAGCGCCGTCGGTCTCGAAGGTCTTGGAGTTTGCATGAGCATAACGGGCAGAACCCAGAGAGTAAGTGGTGCTGTTGTCATAGGCAGGATCGTAGCCGTAGATATTGTCCGTATCATAATCCGGGAATTCAAATTCCCCGGGGCGATCCTCGCCCTGATTGCCGCCCTGATACTCCCCGGCGGTACCCCAGGTACCGGTGAAATCTACGAAGTCATCTTCATAGTAGATCATCGTGGCGGGGACAACGGTGATCGTGCCATAATAATAGGTAACCGTCTCGCCCTTGGTATGCTTTACCGCATAGGCAAAGACATCTGCAGCATCCATCTGCATATTGGCGGGTGTGTAGACTACCGCCTTATCCTTGATCTCAGCTGCACCCAATGTGCTGGCATAAGATGCCTTGAAGCCACTGCGCAGTGCATGGGTAGATGCCAGATCCGCAGGTACAGTACCCAGCGCAATCAGTTCGGCAGTGTCACCCAGCTTATCGTTGGCCAGAACATGGATATCAATGGGCAGGCCGAAGTCCACAACCACCGTATCCGGCAGAATCTGGAGCAGCACATGCACCCAGAATTCGTTGGAGTTCTCATTGCCCATATGGTTGGGAACGTCCATAGAATCGGTATGGTCGCCGGAGGTGCAGTTATCCTGCCAGCCGAAGTTCACGATATCGGTGATGTCGCTGCCGTTCATGGTAACGGTGACTTCTACCTGGGTATCGGTAACAAAGCTGCCGTCGGGAGCATCCTCGGTGCTGGGGGTATAGCTCAGAACCAACACAGGCTCTTCGCCGCTGACTTCGGGGGCGTTGGCAGTGTCCTTGTCATCCTCCATGTAGACCCAGGTGGTTTCTACATAGTCCTTGCCCTCGTAGTCATAGCCCTCGGTGGGCGTGCCGTAGTCGGTGGTAGAGTCCTGGAAGATGATCTCAGGTACCAGGACGAAGACATGGCCGGTATCCTCGGCGCTCTGGCTGGGAGCGGTCAGATCTTCGGGATTCACACTGCCGCCGTCTACGTTACCGGCGATGTTGCCGGGGTTGGGGCTCTGGTTGGTGGTTCCATCGGAATTGGGGGTGACTACTACAGTATAGGTATAGTCATCGGGATTGGTATTGCTCAGGTCAGAGCCGGGGGTGGTGGAATCCTCATCCCAGGAGGCCTGGGCGAAATCATCCATCCAATCCTCTGCAGGAGTGAAGCTGCCGTCCTCGTTGACCTCAACTTCCTTGCCGCCGATGGTGACCTGGTGGATCAGCTCCTCGCCTTCCTTACCGTCGCCGTCAGAGTCCAGAGAGCCATCGTAGTAGATGGTCTTGTCTACCACATCCACTGTGACATTGATAGGAACATTGGCCTCGGGAATGGGGAAATACTCCACGGGTTTCTCAGGAATTATGCCGTCAGCGGGGGTATAGACGGCGGTGGTATCCTTGTTGGTGGGAACGTTGTTGCCGCCCCAGAAGCCATCACGGGTACGGACAGGAATCTCCACGATCAGCTTGCTGCCGTAGTAGACCTCGCCGTTGACTATTCTCTTCGTAACAGAGAGATACTCGGTCTGATAGTCGAAGCCGGTGACCTCGATGGTAGTCCTGCGGCCCTCCGTGGGAGAGACCGTTACGGTTACAGTGGCCAGCTCCTGACGAGCCTCGAAATTGGCATCATCGGAGTAGGCACCGGTCCCCTTGTAGGCAGCGGAATAGACCTTGATCTCACGGCCGTCCAGATCGTCCAGATCAAAGTAGTCGGAGAGAACCTCACGGAGGATGGCGGTTTCATCCACTTCTACCGTGCTTGCAGTAGTCTCATGAGTGATCTCTTCGAAGATATTGCCCAGAGCCAGGGAATTGCCGATCTCGTTGGTATACTTGGGCTCAGCAGTGGCTTCGCCGTGGGTGCTGAAGCTTGTTGCATCGGGATAGTTGGAGGATGCGTAGTTCAGGAAGCTTCTGTCTGCGCCACTACCCATGGTGGTACTGCTGATGCAGTAGATCACTGCGCCCTTCTGCTTGGCGGAATATGCCGTTCCGATAATCTCATCGTAGATCTGACTCTGGGTTTCGGTGCTGTTCTCGTTGCCACCGATGACCTTATTGGGGATGCCATCGGTAAACAGCACCACAATACGATCACGGTCTGCCAGATCGACCTCATTGGCATCATACAGATCGGAGGCCATCTTCAGACCCGCAGAGGGGCAGGTGAAGGAATGGTTGGTCTCCATGGCATTGATGCTGCCCAGAAGCAGGGCATATTCTGTGTCGTCCTGCACGCTCTTCAGTGCCTTCCGGTACAGCTCTGTCCTGCGGGCATCGGTGGTATTCACATGATACATTGCGCCATAGGATTTGATCGCCGTCTCGTCGCCGCCCACATAGACACGGGAACCATCGGTATCAGAGCCGGCAAAGCCGATGATCGCAACCCGATGGTCAGAGCCGGTTTCTCTGAGATCGGCAACGAAGTCCAGAACGGCATCGTAAATCATTGCATACTGGGACTTATAGAACACCAGCTGCGTGGGGATATCCGCATAGCTCCAGGTCTGGGTCATGGTATGCTCGGTATAGCCGCCGGTGGTATCTACAATGCTCTCTGTGCTGGGGACGCTGTAGCCGATCCACTTTGCGGCCGCTGCATCATATTCCATAACAAACCACCATTTGGAGGTGGTGCTCTGGGCTACATAGTAGCCTCTGTGCTGACCCAGAGCGGTATCCAGCTGCGCCTTGGTCAGCTGACCTTCGCCGTTGTAGAGTTCGCCGGCATAGCTGCCGCCGCCGGCGGTATTGGGAGAACGAAGCACATTGGGCGCACCGGCAGGCGTACGCATGGAGCCGGAGTGGTCCAGCACCAGGACAATATCCGCAGGTCTGGTGACAGTGACCTCCTGACCGGTGGCATAGGCCTCCAGGGTCAGAACGAATTCATTGGGATCTTCCGTAGCAGTGACGGTCTTATCCACCTCGAGACCCGCATCTCTGGGGCCGTTGATCACAGTAATATGTACCTGACCACCCACGGTCATGGTGTCGGAGATGCTGTCACCGTCGGCGTTGATGTCGGTCACGGTATCACCTACGGTGAGTGCGCCGCTGTAAACGGGCATATAGTTGCTGCCCTCCGGTACTTCCTCCGCTACCATAAAGATCGTACCTGCCAGGAAAGCATCTTCCAGAATGGCGGTCTGCCCCACCTGCAGAGGGATGCAGCCTTCTTCGGTTACGGTATAGGAGGTTCCGTCGATGGTATATCCGCTACCTGCGGGAATTGGCGCAAGGGTCTCGGAGGAATCGCCGATCAGGATATAGATCCCATAGGTCTCACCCTCCGTCAGATCGGCCAGAGGTGCTGCCGTCTTGGTGACAGAGAGCTTACAGAGCTTCTCCACATCCGCTTTGTTGCGAAAAACCACCAGCTGGGTGGAATTACCGTCCATCAGGGCAGTGCTGTAAGTAAGATAGGTTTCACCGGAAACGCCTGTGACAGTTCCTGTGATACCATTGATGGTATAGCCAACCTCGGTGTACTGCTCCAGTTCACTGAGGGGAATCAGTTCCTGCACCACATAGTTTACCGTCCCCTTATCGGTCAGACCGATCAGGTCAGAGAACTGGGCGCTCTGTCCTGCACAGAGGTTGATTATTCCGTCTGCTCCCACAGTGGCGGTAAAACCGCCCTTCTTGTTGTCATGTAGCAGGGTGTAAGCCGTGCCCTCGGGGATCAGGAGCTCCTGGGTGGGTTCACCGTTTTCATCCGTCTTTACCACACGGAACAGATAGCTATGGGCATCCAAAACATGATCCTTGAAGACAGATCCATCGGAGGTCTCAACCTGCTTCTTCACCGTGAGAGAGTTCTCGGGAAGGGTGGGCATATTGAAGCGCAGACGGCAGTAGGAGATGTTACCGCCACGCTCCATGTAGAAAAACTTGATATTCAGACGGCTGTAATCAGCGAAGGTGTCGCCGCTCAGGCCGAAAATCTCCTTCAGCGTGGTATTGACGATCGTTCCGTGCTTATTATAGCTGACCTCGCCGGTTTTGAAATTGATATTACCACTGCGTGCCTCGTGGACACCGCTGATGTCCAGCACCAGCCTGTGGTCATAGGCATTGGTTTCCTCATTCCAAAGGCCGATATAGACCATAACGTCATCATCGCCGTGGAAGTCAAAAATCATATCCTCGGGATTGGAAATACCGTCCTCGCTGGTATCGATGACACCGCCGCGGGGCTGGTAGAAGTCGAATTCTACGGTCATGCCGAACCAGAGATTGCTGGGTTCCTCCAGACGTGCGGTGATTCTGGTGGATTCGTCGAAATCCGTCTCAGGATCGTCTGTGACCACTCCCTGGCGCAGGCGGTTGTTCCCCTTGGAATCCAGCACCTTCTTCGCTGCCGTCTCACTGAGTCCCTCGGCTTCGAGGGAGCCCAGAGGTTTATTGTCATAGTTCACAATGGTGGTTCTGTCGTCAGTGAACACATAGCCGTCACGGGTGATATTGGAAGTTGTCAGTTTGTTCAGAGGAAGGAAGTTGCCGTAGCTTTCCTCACTATAGTCCTTTGAATCTGCCCAGGGACGGATGATGAGGTTTTCGTAAAGGGTAAAGTCCGTGCCGTCAAAGTAGGCAGCGTTTTGCAGGGAGTCGTAGTAATAATAGCCGTCTGCATCCTTCTGGAACAGGCCACCGCCGCCCAGCATAGTGCTGCCCACCTGATAGGTGCTGTCAAAAAGAACATCCAGAGGAATCTCTGTGTTCAGGGGATTGCCGTTTGCATCGGGGGTTTTATCCAGAATAACAGGGTAGCCCGCCTGGCTGAGGGTCGTGGATACCACCGGCTCCCGATTGTAGCCGTGGTACGCCTCCCAGGAAATATTGCCACCCTCAAAGGGATCGGCAAATACTCCCTCGCCCTCCAGAAGCTCTGCGCCCCAGCCATCTACAGACTCAAAGTCAGCGCCATAGCCGTAGTCGCCGTTCCAGAAATGAAAGCCATTGATCAAGTAGGCAGCGGATGCATCGTAGTCAAACATTTTGACCGTGGCGTTGAGATGGGTGCCTTCCACCGTATTGAGAACAGCATCCTCCACAGGGCGCTCCTGGAATTCCAAGGTTCCAAGGGTGTCCTTATGGTATTCCGTGCCGTCGGTGGTGCCATTGGGATAGAACCAGCCATCGTTACCGACAATCAAGTCGGGGCTGCCGTGCCAGAAGTTCGTAAAGATCGTATCGCCTCTGCTGGGGGCATTCTCCGGAGTCAGGAGAGCCGTGGGAATGTAGAAAACGAAGCCCATATCGGTCTTGGGTGCAAGAGTCAGCATAGAATGGCCGCTGGTGAAAATACCGCCGCCGTGAACCACGGACTCAACAAAATATTCCGGGTCACCGTCTACACGATCCGCTCGATTTAAGTACTCAATGACGAAGGCGGTATAATCCTCCAGCTTAGGCTGATTATCCACAAAGCTTTTCTTCGCCCAGGAGAACATATCCCTGGTCGCACCTTCGACCTCAAAGGTAATTGCATAGTTCGGATCGCTAAACTCCGCAACGGTATATCCATCTACCAGAAAGGTCTGACCTGCAACGTAGAAGTTTACATTTTCAACTGCCCAGGCAGTATCTCCGTTGTCATATACCTCCGCACTGCGTGTGTCTGCCGCATCCTCTGCGACCACACCGACAGGAAGCAGCGCCAAAAGAAGACAAAGCGCCAAAAATCCTGAAAGCAGACGAAGTGAAGCAGCGGTTTTACGATGTTTCCTTTCCTTATAGCTCATCATAGCCAACCTCCGAGCGCACAAATGATTTCCAAAATAAAACGTTTCCAATCGCAAAAACAAATGAAGAGAATGGATCTGCCCACTCCCACTTCTATTCGATTTTAATATACCACATTTTGCCTGATCCGTTAATTATGATACTTCACAAAATCATGTAAAAAGTTCCGTCTTTTTCGGTTTTTATATAAAAAACCCTATTTCTGAATATTTGGGCTCCTCTAAAAACTAAATTTCGAG
>JAZNVK010000206.1:0-4142 GCA_045592805.1 Faecousia sp. | reverse complement strand
ATGTAGCAGAGGAAGCACCCGGCGATGATCCTATCCCCGACAACTCCGACCTCTTTGGGGAGGAAAAAGAAGCTGCCAAGGCCGAACTGGAAGCCTATGCCGAGGCTGCTTATGAGTCCGCCGACAGCGATCAGGAGGCGCATATCCTCCGTGCCGTGGCAGTTGCCAAGGTCGCTATCTGTCAGGCCGCAACCGCCGAGGAAGTAGCACAGCTGCTGGCAGAAGCCAAGGCTGAGATCGACACCATCCTGGCAACGACTTATGAAGAGGAACTGGAGATCGACTCCATTGACAGCCTGCTTTACGAGGGCGCTGATATGGTGGCTCAGGTAATCGGCCATACCTCTCCGGAAGCCCCCATCGGTCAGGGCTGCGGCACAGCCTGGAGCCGTGCGGCACACCTGTTCTGGTGTCCCACTGCCGTAGGTCAGGAACTGGAGATCTCTATTGAGGTTCCTTACGATTGCGAGTACGAAGTCAGTTTCGCCTATACCATCTGCCCCGACTACGGCGCATATGATGTCTATCTGGGCGAGACCAAGCTCTGCAGCGTGGATAGCTACGGCGAGATGAATGTGGCTTCTGTGGATTGCGGAACCATCTATCTGACAGCCGGGACTTACACCCTGAAACTGGTCGTCACCGGCAAGAACGCAGCCTCTCCCGCTTACTATGTAGGCATTGACCATCTGGAATTGACCTGCGTGGGCGAGAATCTGGATGTGCTGCAGTACAGAGCTGCTGCCTGCAAGTATTTGGATAATTATAAGGATATCGGCGATTATTCCGCCGAGCAGTGGGAAATTGTGCAGAACGTAATCGAAGAACAGAAGGCGATCATCAACGCCTGCGCTACGGTGGACGAGACTCTTGCTGCCTGGAAGGCTGCCAAGACCGCTCTGGATGCCGTAGAATCCGGCCTGGTGGAATATGACAATCTGGTCTATGATACCACCAAGACCCCTGCGGACTTTGCTTGGAACACCGATGACAACAATTATACCAACTGGTCTGTTACCGAAGACGGCCGCACCATGTATGTTGCCTACACCGGCACGGACAGCAAGCGGATCTGGAAGGATCTCATCGAGGACCCCGAGAACTTTACCGTGACGCTGGAGGCCAAGGTAGGGGAGAAGCGTGCCTATATCGAGCTTTTCGGTCAGGCGATTGAGCTGAACTGCGAGCGTGGCAGCGGCTCTCAGATCTTTGATCGGGAGAGCTGGAGCTGGTTTGCAGCCGAGGATCAGGTCTGCTATGTGACCATCGCCCGTGCCGACGGTGGCGATTTGAGCGTAAAGCTCCAGGGCAAGGGCAATCCCACCCCCGTCACCTTCACCAAGAGTGTGATCGATGCCGAAAACAGCAATCTGATCCTGGGTGTCTATGATACCGATGCCTCCGCCTACTTCTCCGACATCGTTGCAGGCGGCGTGGAGCAACAGTATGCCGGGGAATTTGGCTGGGATACAGATGAAATTGACGGCAACAAGGACTTCTCCGGCTGGACTACCATTGACGGTGTGAATATTACCGCCAACTACGAAAATACCACCGGCAACCACCGTATTTGGAAGGGACTGATCACAGATCAGGACAATTTCGCCGTGAGCGTGGAGTTGGAAAGTGGTTTGCAATCCTCCACCTATCTCAAGGTGCTGGGACAGATCCTGGAGATCGATACCCGTGGCGGTGACGGAAATCAGGTAGGCGTGAAGCTCAACGGCACCTTCCAGACCTGGGTTTATGCCGAAAGCTGTGCATCTACGGTCTATCTGACACGGAAAAATGGCGGCGATATTGAGGTTGCGGTTCTGGGCAAAAATGCAGAAAACCTCTATACTGCCCAAATGACTCCCTCTGAGGAGAATGAAAATCTGGAACTGGGCATCTATGCGGGTGTGGTTTCCTTCCGTAATATCACCGTGGGTGATACAGTGATCCCCTTTACCAAGGCCGTCTATGCAGGCGATACTGCCGGCTGGACTTTAGAGCTCACTGCCGATATAGAAGAAAACCAGTGCCGACCCTTGCAGACGGCAGCAGTTGCTGCCGATGCAGCAGCTATCAGCGCAGAAAATGGTGACCTGATCGTCCTCTCCTACGGCTTGGATGCGCTCCTATCCGGCAAGAGCACAGAGAGCTTCCGTGCGGAATACAGCACACTTCTGGACGCAGTGCTGTCCTCTGCATCCGAGCGCACGGTACTTCTCGTTGCCGGTATTCCCTATGTATCGGATGATGCTCTGGGCAGTATCACTTTGGAGACCTATGCCGCTTACAATGCCGCCATCCGGGCACTTGCGGATGAAAAGGGTCTGCTCTATGCTGACCTCTATGCTGCCATGGGAGACAGAAGCTGGACGGTTAAGCAAGATGGAAAGACCCTGAGCAATGTGGGCAACAGCCTAGTGGCAGGCGAAATTCTGGAAGAACTCATGAGAGCTTGTCCCTGTCTGGCGCTGAATACAGCTTATGACCTGGATCTGGACAGTGTTGCAAATATTGCCAAGACCGACGCTGCTTTGGAGAGCTTTAAGGCTGCAGCTGATGTTGAAGCTATGAAGTCTGCTGTGGAGAACCGTGCTGCAGGTCTCAGCATGAAACTCTACCGTGCTCTGAGCAATGATGTGCAGATGCTGGTGCTAAATACTCTGGTAAGCGCTGACCGAACCTCTCTGACGGATCACGAAGCAGCCAATGCCCTCTTCTTGATGGTTTGTATGGAAACATCCCGTGCCAACCTGAAAGAAGAAAAATCCGGCGCACCCTTCGATACCTATGTTGCCGTAGGTGACAGCATTACCGAAGGCACGGCAGCGCTGCACACCGAAGATAACTGGGTCTATACCTTAGGCGATCTGATCAGCAAACTGCAGGGAACTGCGATCAATACCATCAACAAGGGCATCGGAGGCACCAGAATGTGCACCGCCGTCCCCGCAGGCCCCGCTGCCAAAGATACGGTGCAGGAGTACATTGTAGCAAATAACCCTGACCTTCTGACCATCTCCTATGGTATCAATGACTATCATGCCGGTACTACCTACGATACCTTTATTACAACTTACGACAGCTATCTGGCAGAAGTCAAGTCGGGCTGCCCTGATGCAGTAGTTGTGGCACTGGGTCTGGGCGCAAAGGGTAATAAAGACGAAAGCTCTGCGGATATTCTGAAGTGGAATGCCGGGATTAAGGCACTGGCAGAAAAGTACGGCTTTATCTATGCGGATACCTACCACGATCTCCGTGGCGTGGATTGGCTGCTGGCAGACGGTCTGCACCCCAATAACGCAGGCTACCGTGTTATGGCGAATGCTGTACTGCGTACGCTAAATGGCTATGTGAATCTGACCTCCGAGCGCAAGACACCCGGCGACTTCGGTTGGGAATCTGACAGCGAGGACTTCAGCGGCTGGACAGCCACAAACGAGGCAAATCTCTCTGTGACCTATGATCAGACCGTCAACTGCAGAGTCTGGAAGGGTCTGCTGAGCGATCTGGATAACTTTACCATCGATCTGGATGTGACCAACGACAATAGTTCTTCCACCTATATCAAGGTACTGGGTGTAATCATCGAGCTGGACTCCAACAAGGGCGACGGCAACCAGACCTTTATGAAGGTGGGCGGCGTGAACTACGACTGGCTCAGCGGCAACGGCTGCAAGTTCCATGTCACCATCACCCGTGAGAATAGCGGCGACCTGAATGTCACCGTCACCGGTGCAGGCAACGAACCCCCCTTCACCGCCACCGTTACTCCCACTGAGAGCAACGAAAACGTAGAGTTGGGTCTCTACCGTGGCATCTCCAGGTTCGAGAACATTACCGTCGTATCCGGCGAAGCCCAGCCCACTGAGGTTACTGTTAAGGTTAGCCACACCGTTTCCTTCGACTCCGACCTGCAGATGAACTATCGCATCAAGCTGGCCGATATTCTGGCAGCCGTTCCCAACTACGTCACCGAGGGCGCATACCTGACCGTTGAAAAGGATCGCTACCCCATGGGCGGCGGCGAGAAGACCGTGGAAACCGTTACCCTCTATCCCGACCTGACTACCGATGCAGAGCGTATGCTCTTCAATCTGGCAGGCATCCAGTCCGTGGAAATGGGCAGCGAGCTGAGAGCTGTGCTCCAC
>JAZNVK010000205.1:0-6837 GCA_045592805.1 Faecousia sp. | reverse complement strand
CCTGCAGAGTTTCTCCCCTGAACGACAAAAAATCCAAAAACTTTTAAAAAACCTATTGACAAGGAGCATTATTTAGATTATAATGCTCCTTGCTGTTCGGCTTTTATGGCGGCGTAGCTCAGCTGGCTAGAGCACTCGGTTCATACCCGGGGTGTCACCGGTTCAAATCCAGTCGCCGCTACCAAGGGACGAAGTTCGTCCCTTAAAATGGCCCGTTGGTCAAGAGGTTAAGACACCGCCCTTTCACGGCGGTAACATGGGTTCGAGTCCCGTACGGGTCACCAGTAAAAAGGACTTCACGAAAGTGAAGTCCTTTTTTCAACGAAATAAATCCCTTACGGGATTTGTGAAATGCCCTTCGGGCGTGAAATATTGCTTCGCAATGTGAAATGCCTGCGGGCGTGAGTGGATTTATTTCATTTCACTTTCTGCCTTCAGCAGAAAATTTCACAATTCACGAAGTGAATTATTTCACATTTGCCGTAAGGCAAATATTTCACTAAACCCAAATTTTCAAAGGACTTCACGAAAGTGAAGTCCTTTTTTCAACGAAATAAATCCCTTGCGGGATTTGTGAAATACACTTCGTGCGTGAAATATTGCTTCGCAATGTGAAATGCCTACGGGCGTGAGTGGATTTATTTCATTTCACATTCGACGGAACGACGAATATTTCACAATGACAGAGGTCATTATTTTCACCCGAAGGATATTTCACTTTAACTATTCTACCGTTTATGATATAGTATATACAGGAAAGGCGGTGCTAACGTGACTGAATCAAAACTTCGTGTGCTTTCAATAGATTTTGCTGTTAAAGTGATCAAGCTCTGTGAAGCGATTAAGGGGCATTATTCTCTCGTTAATCAGCTGGAACGCAGCGCTACCTCAATTGGTGCAAATATTCATGAGGCAAACTACGCCCATGGGAAACCTGATTTTATTGCTAAACTGCAAATTGCTTTGAAAGAATGTTATGAAACGGAATACTGGCTGGAGTTATTTGTAAAATCCGAAATTCTGAACAGAGATATCGCTGCCGATCTTTATACGCAATGCGGTACGATTCGCCGTATTTTGATCGCATCCATTAACACCGCAAAGGAGAATACAAAATGACCCGTGGGATTGTCGACAGAAAGAATTTTCAGCATTACACCTATATGAGCGTGGTTTTTCAGGCAATGGATCATGTGCAGTTACAGTATAATTGGCTGATTACGGATTGCGTTTGTTACCCGAAAAACAGAGAAATTGCGAAGCTGTTTGACCGGGAATACTGCTGGCTAAGCGGTGAGGAATTATCTGCTGTAATTGAACAAGAGGATTTTCAATGGATTTGGGCTTGTCTCTGCGGTTTCCCGAAAGAGATTACGCCGGAGGAAGTGCTGAAATACCCGTTACCCTCTGCGCAGGATTACAACGGGTACTATCAAAATCCGGTTTCCCTTCAGCATCCGCTCTCCACTATAGAAATTATCCCTTGCGATAGTTCCTGTACCTTGATCGTTAGTAAAGATGAAGCTGTTATAGATCGTTACTTGAAGCGTTGTCCCAAAAGTGAAGATTTATCTCTGCTTAACCGGCAATAGTTTCATATTGCCGTTGGTCGCTGTTTTGCAATGATATCCGTTCCTTTTGGAACGGGTTATGATATCTGCTTCGCAGATGATATACGCTTTGCGCATGAAAAGAGCGGAAAGGAAAACGCACAATGAAGCGAGTGATCGTGATCGGCTGTCCCGGTAGCGGCAAGACGACCTTTGCGGTAAAACTGCATCGGATCACAGGTCTGACCCTGTACCATCTGGACGCAATCTGGCACCGGCCCGACAAAACAAACATCCCAAGAGAGGAATTCGACCGGAAGCTTCAGGAGATTTTTGCCACAGACCGGTGGATCATCGACGGCAATTACGCCAGAACCCTTGAACTGCGCCTTCGGGAATGTGATACCGTCTTTTTCTTTGACCTGCCGACGGAGCTCTGCCTGCAGGGCGTCAGGGAGCGCCTGGGAAAGCGCCACGACGACCTGCCATGGATTGAAGAAGCGTTCGATCCGGAGTTTGAAGAATTTATTCAAGAATTTCCCAAACACACCTTGCCGAAGCTCTACGAGCTGGCGGAGAAGTACAGCACAGAAAAAGAGCTTCACATTTTCAAAAGCAGAGAAGCAGCGGATGAATTTTTGAAAGCCCTTCACGGAGGTCGCCATGAGATCGATCCTATATAAAATCTGGCAGTGCAGCTGGGGTATCTTGCAGACTTTGCTGGGTCTGCTGGTTTTTCTTCGCCATTGCAGAGCACGGCATTTTTGGTATCACGGGGCTTTGATCACCCTCTGGGACTCCGGGAGCAGCATTTCTCTGGGGCTGTTTGTCTTTGTGTCCGCAGAGCCCTTCTTCGTGAAAAAGTTCGAAGATCAAATTCCGGCGGAGGCGCTCTCCCGGCGGCTTTTGGTGCATGAGTACGGCCATACCGTTCAATCTCTGATTTTAGGGCCGCTGTACTTAATCGTCATCGGCATTCCCTCCACCCTCTGGGGCTTTGTCGGCCGGGAGAAACGGCGAAAGCAGAAGATCCCCTACGGCGCCTTTTTCACCGAAAACTGGGCAAATCACCTGGGCGAAAAAGTCACTGGGGAAGCCTCCATCGGGATGATGGTTTTAGAGTAAAAAAAGAGGAGTTTCACCTTGCATTTTTTGCCGCTCTGTGCTATAATCCCCAGGCAAAACAGAATAGATACTGCTACCGAGTAGTAGAATGTTCAAAGCATTCGTTTGCACATCGTTAGGTCTTAGAAGATGTGCATACGGATGCTTTTTTTTATTTCCCACGCAGCTCGATGATGCGGTCTCTGAGGACGGCGGCGTATTCGAATTCCATCATCTTGGCGGCGGCTCGCATTTCCTTTTCCAGACGGGCGATCTCCTTTTCCCGTTCGGCCTTGGTCAGCTTCAGGCCGCCCTTGCCGGTGGCTTCGGACTCCGTGCGGCTGATCTCAATGAGCTCCCGGATGTCCTTTTTCACGGTTTTCGGCACGATGCCGTGAGCCTGATTATAGGCATCCTGGATGCCACGGCGGCGCTCGGTCTCCTCAATGCAGGCTGCCATGGCGGCGGTGACCTTGTCGGCGTACATGATCACCCGACCCTCGGCGTTACGGGCGGCACGGCCTACGGTCTGGATCAGGCTGGTCTCGCTGCGGAGGAAGCCCACCTTATCCGCATCCAAAATGGCCACCAGCGAGACCTCCGGCAGATCCAGACCCTCACGGAGCAGGTTGATGCCCACCAGCACGTCAAATTTCGCCATGCGCAGGTCACGTAAAATCTCCGTGCGCTCTAAAGCTGCCACGTCTGAGTGCATGTAGCGCACCTTGATCCCGGCCTGCTGCAGGTACACCGTCAGATCCTCCGCCATGCGCTTGGTCAGGGTGGTTACCAGCACACGCTCCTGCTTCTCCACGGTGGCATAGCACTCGGCAATGAGATCGTCGATCTGCCCCTCGATGGGGCGGACTTCGATTTTGGGATCCAAAAGTGCCGTGGGACGGATCACCTGCTCCACGGTCTGTCCTGCACGCTCCTTTTCGAAGGGAGCGGGGGTGGCGGAGACGTAGATCCGCTGCCGCACCTTGGACTCAAACTCCGGGAAGGTCAGGGGGCGGGTGTCAAAGGCGGAGGGCAGACGGAAGCCGTAGTTCACCAGAGATTCTTTGCGGCTGCGGTCTCCGGCATACATGGCACGCACCTGGGGCAACGTCACGTGGCTCTCGTCCACAAAGAGCAGAAAATCATCGGGGAAATAGTCCAGCAGGGTCATGGGGGGCGTACCGGGGGCTCTGCCCTGGATCACCCGGGAGTAGTTCTCGATGCCGCTGCAGAAGCCGATCTCCTGGAGCATTTCAATGTCGTACATGGTGCGCTGGCGGATGCGCTGGGCCTCCAACAGCTTGTCGTTCTCCTTGAAAAAGCGCTCCTGCGCCTCCATTTCGCTCTCGATGTCCAAAATGGCACGGTTCAGCTTCTCCCGGGAGGCCACGTAGTGGCTGGCGGGGTAGATGGCCACGTGATCCACCACCCGCTCCACCAGGCCGGAGACGGCGTTGATCTCGGAGATGCGGTCGATCTCGTCCCCGAAAAATTCCACCCGGATGGCTCTGCCCGACCAGTAGACCGGGTAGATCTCCACGGTGTCCCCACGGACACGGAAGGTGTTACGGGAGAACTCGATGTCGTTGCGCTCGTAGCGGATCTCCACTAACTTTTTGGTCAGCTCGTCCCGGGGCTTTTCCATGCCCGTGCGCAGGGAGATGACCATGTTTTTGTAGTCGATGGGGTCGCCCAGACCGTAGATGCAGCTGACGGAGGCCACCACGATCACATCCCGCCGCTCAAAGAGGGAGGAGGTGGCGGAGTGGCGCAGGCGCTCGATCTCCTCGTTGATGGCGGAGTCCTTTTCGATATAGGTGTCGGTGTGGGCGATATAGGCCTCGGGCTGGTAGTAGTCGTAGTAGGATATGAAATATTCCACCGCATTATTGGGGAAAAATTCCCGGAATTCCGAGCAGAGCTGAGCAGCCAGCGTCTTGTTATGCGCCAGAACCAGGGTGGGGCGGTTGAGATTGGCGATCACATTGGCCATGGTAAAGGTTTTGCCGGAGCCTGTGACGCCCAGCAGCACCTGCTCCGTCAGCCCGTCCTGCAGACCCTCCGTCAGCGCCCGAATGGCCTGAGGCTGATCGCCTGTGGGCTTGTAGGGGGAAACCAGTTCAAAATGATCCATTGCAAAACCTCCTCGTCCTTAGCTTCTCTCCGAAACAGTATACCACAAAGCAGGGAAAAAGAAAAGGAGTATTGAAAGTTGAAAATAAAAATGAGGCCATGCCCCCGGGTTTGGGAAGATTCATCCGTCAAACAGAAATTTGCCGGTCTGTTTAGGAACTAACAACTAAGAGCTAAGGACTAAAAACTGAGGTGTGCCTTCGGCACGGATTTGGAATATTTAGCCCGTCAAACAGAAATTTGTCGAACTGTTTGCCGCAACCAAAGGCTCCCGTATTAGGAGGATTATCAGGCTATGAATCAGGTATCAAATACGCAATGTCATTGCGAGGCCACCTGTGGCCGTGGCAATCCGTATCCTTAATACCCTCCGTTTTATACCAAATTCCCATATATTCGAAACATTTAGGGGAACGGATTCCCACGTCGGGCATAGCCCTCCTCGGAATGACATGGCTGCTCGGTAGCCTCTGCCTTTATCGGCAATGAGGTCTTGGACGGAAAACAAACAGTTCGACAAACATCTATTTGACGGTGGTGCGGTGGGGCTTGCCTGCGGAAAAGAGGCTTGACGGGTGGGGCGGCTTTGGGTATAATCTCCTTTAGAACATACATCACAGGAGGCTTACTATGCTGTGCTTTGACTCTCACGCCCACTTGGATGACCGCCGTTTCAACGAGGATCGGGGGGAGATTTTTGACACATTGCAGACCAATGGTGTGGGCTGGATCATGAATGTGGGCTGCGATCTGGCTTCTTCTCAGCGGAGCATTGCTTTGGCGGAGCAGTATCCCTTTGTCTGGGCCAGCGTTGGCAGCCATCCCGACGATGCGGATCAGGTCAACGGCAAGCTGCTGGATCAGTACCGCCGTCTGGCTGAACACGAAAAAGTCATGGCCATTGGCGAGATCGGCCTGGACTACCACTACGAGGATGTGCCGCGAGCACGGCAGATCATCGCCTTTGAGGAGCAGATCGAGCTGGCAGAGGCGCTGAAGCTGCCGGTGATCGTCCATATGCGGGAGGCATGGCAGGATGCCATGGACATCGTCCGCCGTCACCCGGATCTGCGGGGCGTGTTCCACTGCTTCTCCGGCTCTAAGGAGTGCGCCCTGTGGCTGGCAGAACGGGGCTGGTACGTGGGCTTTACGGGGGTGGTGACCTTCAAGAATGCCCGCAAGGCGGTGGAATGTGTGGAGGCGCTGCCCTTGGAGCAGATCCTCATTGAGACCGACTGTCCCTATATGGCACCGGAGCCCCACCGCGGCCGCCGCAACGACAGCCGCTACGTGCCGCTGGTGGCGCAGAAGATCGCACAGATCAAAGGGCTGGAAACCGAAGAAGTTGCCCATGCCACCGCCCAAAATGCCATGCGCCTCTTTGGTATCAAATAAAGGAAAAGCTGCCTTTCGAAAGGGCAGCTTTTCCTTTACACCAGAAATTTGCCGAACAGTTTGACACATTCCCAATCAGCACCGTAGGGCGCGACCACCGGGCGCGCCGAAACCAACCGAGCCATCGTTAGAAGCCGTAGGGGCGATTATCAATCGCCTGTGGCACTGCCGACAGGCAATGCACCTACAGCTACCCGAGAAATTTACCATAACAAAATTATGTAAACCGCACATGTTTAGCACAAAGGAACTTAAAAATGTCCATTAAGGCAAAAAATAAACTCCGTTCGCAGTAAGTCAAACAGAAATATGTCGAACAGTTGGATGCACCCAAAGCCTTCTCCTTGAGGAGAAGGTGGCAGCCCGAAGGGCTGACGGATGAGGTGGTGTGCGATAGCACGGATTCGCCGAAGCTCTTGATATTTATACGTTTTTTCCTACTGCACACCTCATCAGTCGCCTACGGCGACAGCTTCTCCTCAAGGAGAAGCCTTTGGTGCGCCGCAGCTTTTAGGATGAAGCAAACAGACCGATAAACAGAAATTTGTCGAACTGTTGGCTGCACTACCAATTACCACCGTAGGGCGCGACCACCGGGCGCCCCGAAACCCACCGCACCGGCAATCAACACCGTAGGGCGGTGGTTTTCCTCTGC
>JAZNVK010000204.1:0-2245 GCA_045592805.1 Faecousia sp. | reverse complement strand
ATGTCATTGCGAGGCCACTTGTGGCCGTGGCAATCCGCATCCTTAAAAACTACCGTTTTTACACGAAATTCCCATATAATCGAAACATTTTTGGAACGGATTGCCACGTCGGGCTTACGCCCTCCTCGCAATGACATGGCTGTTCGGTAGCCTGTACTTCTATTGAAAAGGTGGATATAGACGGAAGCAAACAGACCCATAAACATCTATTTGACGGTAGTGCCAACAGCAACCCCCTGTATCCCCCTTCAAAGGGGGAAGTCGTTGATTGATGGTGCTTACAACAGACCGATAAACATCTATTTGACTTTATTTCAAATCCCATCGGCGGAGCCGATACCTCAGTTATTCACTATTAGTCGTTCGTTATTAGTTCCTACTATAAATTGACTTTTGCGCTGGTAGGAACAGCTGCCCCGGTGCGGCTGCAGATTGTGGACAGTAGCTTTGAAAATAAACATTTGTTAAAATCTATAAATATTTGCTTATTTTTTTCTTGACAAGCTATGCTCCCTATGGTATAGTAATACCAGGGAACAGGAGGTGCGCAGTATGACTCAGAGAGAACGTCAGATTTTGCAGTGGATCGAGGCCGATCCTATGATCTCCCAGGAGCGCCTGGCGGAGAAGGCCGGGATCACCCGCTCCTCCGTTGCGGTACATATTTCCAACCTGATGAAGAAGGGCTATATCGCCGGTAAGGGCTATGTCCTCCGCTCCGGCACCTATGTTGTGGTGGTGGGCGGCGTGACCATCGACATCGGCGGCCGCAGCTATGCGCCTCTGGTTGCCCGGGACTCCAATCCCGGCAAGGTGCGTATCAGCCTGGGCGGCGTGGGCAGAAACATTGCCCATAACATGAGCCTTCTGGGGCTGGATGTGCGCTTCCTCACCGCCTTTGGCGATGACCTTTACGCCCAGAAGGTTGCGGCCTCCTGCGGCGAATTGGGCATCGACATCAGCGATTGCCTGCAGGTTCCCGGCGGAGCCACCCCCACCTATCTTTTCATCAATGACCATGACGGCGATATGGCCCTGGCCATGTCTGACATGGACATCTGCGAGAAGATCACCCCCGAGTATCTTGCCACCAAGCTCCCGGTGCTGAATAACGCCCAGCTGGTGGTCATGGATACCAACATCCCGGAGGACTCCATCCGCTATCTGGCGGAGAACTGCACCGCTCCCATTTTTGCTGACCCTGTTTCCACCGCCAAGGCTGTGAAGCTCCGCTCTGTGCTGGGCAAGCTCCACACCCTGAAGCCCAACCGTATCGAGGCCGAGCTTCTCTCCGGCGTGAAGATCACGGACCGTGAGAGCCTGGAACAGGCAGCGCAGGTGCTGCTGTCCACGGGTCTGCACCGGGTCTTCATCTCCATGGGTACGGACGGCGTGTTCGCCGCCGACCGGAAGCAGACTCTGATCCAGCCCTGCTGTAAGGCGGTCATGCGCAATGCCACCGGGGCAGGGGACTCCTTCATGGCGGCGCTTGCCTGGGCATATCTGGAGGGCACTGACCTTCAGGGTACTGCCCTTGCCGCTGCAGCCACCGCTGCCATTGCGGTGGAGGGCAGCGAAACCATTAACCATGACCTCTGCGCCGAGCTGGTGCGTCAGAGGATGGCAGAAAATCAATAATTTAAATTAACATATTATCTGGAGGAACAAACTATGCTGAACAAGTATCTGGACATCAACCCCGAAGTAGCAGAGGCCCTTGCCAACGGTAAGCCCGTCGTGGCTCTGGAATCCACCATCATCTCCCACGGTATGCCCTATCCCCAGAACGTGGAGACCGCTCTCACTGTGCAGAACATCATCCGTGAAAACGGCGCTGTTCCCGCCACCATCGGCATCATCGGCGGCCGCCTGAAGGCCGGCATGACCAACGAGGAGATCGAGTACTTCGGCAAGAAGGGTCTTGCCATTGCCAAGGCTTCCCGCCGGGACCTGGCTGTTCTGTGCGCCCGTGGGGAAGACGGCGCTACCACCGTTACCACCACCATGATCATTGCCCACATGGCAGGCATCAAGATCTTCGCTGCCGGCGGTATCGGCGGCGTGCATCGCGGCGCTGAGGTTACCATGGACATCTCCGCTGACCTGGAAGAGCTGGCTCAGACCCCCGTTATGGTCATCTGCGCCGGTGCAAAGTCCATCCTGGACCTGGGCCTGACCCTGGAATATCTGGAAACCAAGGGCGTACCGGTAGTAGGTTACGGCACCAAGGAGCTGCCCGCCTTCT
>JAZNVK010000203.1:0-19344 GCA_045592805.1 Faecousia sp. | reverse complement strand
TTGGGGACAACGGCATACGGCAGACCCCTGTATTTACTGCAAATGGGGCAGGGACGGAGAAGAGTCATTTACAATGCCTCCCACCATGCCAACGAGTGGATCACCACCCCGATCCTTATGAAATTTATAGAGGAATACGCTTCTGCCGTAGCCCGTGGGGGCAGGATCTATGATACGGACGGGGCAAGCCTGTTCCGACGGAATCTCCTTTTGGCAGTGCCTATGGTCAATCCCGACGGGGTGGATCTGGTGACGGGTGCCATCGTCAGGGGCAGCGCCCAGTATGAGGCCGCCGATGCCATTGCCGCAAATTATCCGTCCATACCCTTCCCCGATGGTTGGAAGGCCAATCTGCGAGGGGTGGATCTGAATCTGAACTATCCTGCAGGCTGGGATCAGGCACGGGAGAACAAGTTTGCCCAGGGTTTTACCGCACCGGCTCCCAGGGATTACGTGGGCGAAGCGCCGCTGGATCAGCCGGAGAGTCGAGCCATGGCAGAGATCACGGCGCAGATCAATCCCCGTCTGACCCTGTCCTACCACTCCCAGGGAGAGGTGATTTACTGGAAATATCTGGACTTGGAGCCGGAGGGTGCGGAAGCCATTGGCAGACGCTTCGCTCAAGTCAGCGGCTATACTCTGGAGGACACACCCTTTGCCTCGGGCTTTGCGGGCTACAAGGACTGGTTCATCCTGACCTACGACCGCCCGGGCTATACCATTGAGGTGGGGCAAGGCACAAATCCCCTGCCCCTGGCTGACTTTGACAGCATTTATGAGAAGAATCTGGGAATTTTGACCCTGGGATTGGAGCTGTAATTGGGAATTGCATAAAAACAGGTCGCCCTTGCCGTTTTGGCAGGGGCGACCTGTTTTATAAGGTGGGATACAAGGAACGCAGGGCGGGATAGAGGGACTTGAAGTTCTGATATTTCTCCTCATAACGGGCTCTCAGCTCCGGATCGGGGCAGATGCTGCCCGTAATACGGACGATCTTCGCCACAGCCTCCTCCACGGAGGCATAAACGCCCCGTGCAACCGCCGCCAGAATAGCGCCGCCGTAGGCAGGTCCTTCCTCGGTCTCCACCAGATCCAGGCGCAGGTCCAGCACGTTTGCCAGAATATTCCGCCAGAGAGGACTCTTGGCACCGCCACCGCAGAGCTTGGAGGAGCTCAGGGCGATTCCCAGGCTTCTTGCCACCTCCACGGAATCACGGAGGCCGAAGGCCACGCCCTCCAGCACTGCCTGCAGAAGGTCTGCACGGCCGGTATCCATGGTCATGCCGATAAAGGCGGCTCTGGCCAGAGGATCGTTATGGGGGCTGCGCTCGCCCATGAGATAGGGCAGGAAGTAGACATGGTTTCTGCCCAGCTTTTCCTCCGTGATCTCCTGCTGCAGGGCGGCATAGTCCCGATCCTGCAGAATATCCTCCATGAACCAGCGGTTACAGGAGGCGGCGGAGAGCATGCAGCCCATGAGATGGTACTTGCCGTCGGCATGGGCAAAGGCGTGGAGGGCGTTGTTCTCGTCCACACGGAAGTCCTTGGCGGTAATGAAGACCGTACCGGAGGTACCCAGGGACAGGTTGCAGGCGCCGTCGCCTACGGTTCCCGTACCCACGGCAGCGGCGGCATTGTCCCCCGCTCCGGCGCAGACGATCACATCTTCGGAAAGTCCCAGCGCCGCCGCTAATTGTGGCTTGACCGTACCTACGGTTTCGTAGCTTTCAAAAAGTCTTGGCATCTGTCCCTCGGAAATGCCGCAGATCTCCAGCATTTCCTGAGACCAGCATTTGTTCTTGACATCCAACAGGAGCATGCCCGAGGCATCGGAGTAGTCGCAGGCATGGACACCTGTAAGGCGGTAGACCAGATAGTCCTTGGGGAGCATGATCTTTTTTATGGCCGCAAAATGCGCCGGTTCGTTGGCCTTCAGCCAGAGGAGCTTGGGGGCGGTGAAGCCGGCAAAGGCAATATTGGCGGTATAGGCGCTGAGCTTCTCCTTACCAATCTCCCTATTGAGCCATTGGGTCTCCCTGGCGGTGCGGCCGTCGTTCCACAGGATCGCCGGACGGATGACCTGATCCTGCTCGTCCAGGATCACCAGACCATGCATCTGGCCGCCCACACCAATGCCGCCCACCTGGGAGGCATCGGTGTCTTTTAGGAGTTCTTTTAAGCCCTCCAGACTCTGCTCCCACCAGTAGTGGGGCTCCTGCTCCGACCAGCCGGGGTTGGGGAAGGACAGGGGGTACTCCCGGCTGACCGTGCGGAGGATGGTGCCCTTTTCTTCCATTAAGAGCAGCTTCACAGAGGAAGTGCCCAGATCAATTCCAATAAAATACATAGTTCCTCCTTAGCTGATCCGCTCCGACCATCCTTCGCTGTCGGTGTCGCCGTCGACGGTTTCGATCCAATCGGGGATGGGAGGCTCGGTGGGTTCTTCGGTGGAGGGCTCGGTGGAGTCCTCGGTAGACTCTTCCGTGGAGGGGCTTTCTGCCTCTGCCAGCTTCTGATCCAGGCGCATGAGAATGGTGGCGGCTTCCGCACGGGTGATATTATTCCGGGGATTGAAATTGCCGTGGTTATCCCCCCGGATCAGGCCGGTGCGGCTCATGAAGCTGACACTCTCCAAAGCATAGGGGGCGATCTCTGCGGCATCGGGGAAATCCGTGCTGCCGCTCTCCTCCAGTTCCGCATCCAGTGTGCGGATATAGCGGGCGATCATGCAGGCCGCATCCTGACGGGTCACATTGTCCAGAGGGTGGAAGGTATTGTCGGGCATGCCGTTGACCACGCCGCTCTCCGCTGCCCAGGCCACATAGGGGGTGAACCACAGGCCATCCGGCACATCGGTAAAGGGGGCGCTCTCGTAGTTTGTCACGTCCACTCCCTTCATGCGCCCCAGCACCGTCACCAGCATGGCACGGGTCATGGTGCTGTTGGGCTCGAAGGTGGTCTCCGTGATGCCGTTCATCAAGCCCTTCTCATAGACATAGTCCACGGAGGCGGCATACCAGTCGCCCTCGGACACATCCTCGAAGGGAGCCGCTGCCCAGGTGGCGGTGAACAGCACCGCCGCCACCAGCAGCAAAGCAATGGGAATCAGATATTTCTTCATACTACCTCCTTACCAGAGCAGCGCTTCGCTGAGGGCAACGACCTTGCCACCTACGGTGCGGTAGCAGACCACAAATTCCTCGCCGTCCCAGCGGGCATAGTTGAATACGGGGTCATTTTCCTGATACCAGCGCATGAAGTTCAGGGCACGTCGGGTGGTGGCACTCTGGCTGATGATCTCCGAAGCGGAGAAGCGCATCATGGTGGGCAGAGCGCCCAAGCGCAGACCGGCACGGAGGTAGGCATTGTAGGTAGCCTCGTTCTCCGTGGTGGGCATGGCGGGATAGTGGTACAGGCGGGTAGTGCCGCTCCAGAGATAGGCATCCAGAGGGGTGATCATGGCGATCTTGCTATCGTCATAGCTGCCTGCACCGGAGGCAATGCCGGTATTGATGCCGTAGGGCGCACGCTGGAGGAAGGAGATATAACGGGCGGTGATCTCGTTGGTACCCTCGCCGGAGAAGGCGCAGTTGGGCAGCGCCTCAGAGAGCTTCTTCATCAGCGCCACATTGCCCTGCATGGAGGTCATGCCGTTGACATAGCCTCTGCCGTCATTGTAGCAAAGGAGGCTCTGATCCATATGGAAGCCGTCCACACCCAGTTCCTCATAAACGGCCACCAGACGCTCTACCAGCAGATCCTGCCAGGTAGGGCTGGCGGGGTTCATGAGCCAGAAGCTGACGGAGTAGGTGGTAGTCCAGCTCTCTAAGAAAGGCTCCTTGGAATAGTCGTCTAAATAACGGTCGTCCTCCAGGGCATATTGGGTATATTCGGGTGCCTCGTCGTCGCAGCCGATGAGGTTCACATGGACAAAGACCTTATAGCCCAGAGATTGGATGTAGGCCACATTTTCCTTGATCCCAGCCTTGGCGGTGTAGTCGGGGTAGTTGACATCGTAGTTATAGTAGCGCCAGCCGGGGACGATGACCACCACCTCAGAGGGGTCGATCTCCTTGGCCAGGGCTTCCAGACCGGCAATACCGTAGGCATCCAGATCGGAAAGCACCATACTCTGGATCTCACCGACCCACCGGGGCTTGGCGGCATTGATGGCATCCACCCGGAACTTCTCGTCAGCGAACTCCTTATACAGGGCTGCACCTGCCGTCCAATCGCCTTCGTAGGCCACCACGACCCAGGGGTTGGCGGTGAAGGAGGTGTAGTTATCATAGGGAGCCTGGGGGACGGTCTCCAGGACGAAGTTGAAGTTGGTTCCGTCGTTGCCCAGCCACAGGCGCTTGAACTGGCTGCCGTCGTCCTCGTGGTAGACCAGCCAGCCGCCATTCTCGCCCTGAATCAGGAACATCTGGGCATCCCACTCCAGGGCATACTCAATGTAGCTTCTGGGACCATCGTTGGGGAAGGGCGCAGCGTGGGGATTTTCCTTTGTCAGGCGCACACCGCCCCAGGCCGGGAGGATCACGTCATAATCCATGGAGAAGGACAGACCCACGCCGATGCCGCCGATGCCGCCGGAGGTAACGGTGGCAGATGGGATCAGCGCCAGAGCGCCGTCGGGACGGCTCTGGGCAGTGATGGACATGCTGCCGCCGGAGAAGCTGCCGGAGACGGTGCTGCCGCTGACAGACATGGAGGTTGGGCTCTTGGTCTTATGCCAGGTGGCAGAGGCCACATAGGCCTTATTCACTGTCAGAGCACCCTGCTCAGATGTGAGGGTGAAGCTGGCAAGATCCGCTGTGACGGGATTGGTGACAATATCCCCCGTGGGATCGGCATAACGGGCATAGTCATTGACCGAGGCAGTGGAGGTCTCGGAGTAGAAGATCCTTGTCACACCGTCCAGCTTGCACTTGACATAGGCACGGATGGCATAGACCGCAGAGGGATCGGTGATGGCGGAGATCTTGTGGGTCAAAAGGTAGCTGTCGGGGTCGCCCACGTTGATGGACTGAGCAACCGCTACATTGGCATTGTCCAGATCCGGCTGGCGACCGTTCAGCTGCTCCGCCTCTGCCCAGACAAAGCCCAGCTCTGTCATGGAATACTCGGCGGTCTGACCCATGTCGCCAAAGGCATCCTTAGAGAGGCTGTAGGTAAAGCGCAGGTCGGTCAGGGCGCTGTTTTCGGGGTTCTCACGAATCTGAAAGCCCTCGTAAACGGGAACGGGGGAGGTTACAGGCATAGCCGCCTCGTTGACGGAGAGATAGGTAGCGGATTCCGTCATGAGCACGTCGCCATTGATGTTGCTGCCGTTACAGGTGAGGACAATATAGATCCACTCGCCCTTTGCCACCTGGGTGGTCAGGCGGATCTCCGAAGGGCTGTCGGTCAGGGTCAGGGCAGCAGCGTCCGTGGGGTAGATCTGCTCATTGCCCTTGTAGATCCGCAGGAGAGAGGGGCTGCCCTCCAGCACCTGCGCACCGCGGTGGGCGTTGATGCTCAGCTGCACCTCGCCGCCCACGGGGGCGCAGAAGGCCTTGACGGGGTCGGCCTTGGTGGCAGGATGCATTCGGTCTCTGGTGATGAAGCAGTAGGGGAAGATGCTGTCCACCGAGAAGCAATCGGTGAAATTCTCTTCGGCGTTGGAAGCGCCGATGTAGTTCATCTCGCTGTAAGTGCCGGTAACCGTGTCCCGATAGAGATAGTGCCAGCCGTTGTTATTCTGCACACCCCAGCCGCCCTCGGTGTCGGGGGCGTAGACATGGTCGGCCTCCTGCTCGGCGCTGACGGTATCGTAGGTGACGCAGTAATTGCTGACCCAGCCCTCACGGCTGGCGGAGGTGGTAAAGCCCTCCATATAGATGCGGTCGCCCTTTTTGACCTCCAGCTTGGCGCTGTGGGAGGTGAAGCCGGCGGTATTGAAGGCGATCTCCGTTGCGCCGTTAAAGCTGACGGCGGTTCTGCCGTGGTAGACACGCAGGCCGATGCCGCTGGGGCCGTGGGTCTGGAAGGACAGGGTCACGGTGCCGGAGGCAGGCATCTCAAAGCTGTAGACCGGCAGGCTGCCCAGTTCGCCGGTGAAGAAGCTTTTCTGATTGATGAACAGCATCTCGTTCATGGCGCTGGGGTTGAAGGCGAAGGCATTCTGCTGCCAGGAGATGGAGGCAGTGGCATCGTAATAATCCAGATTGCGGTAGATGCCGTCGGTATCCTTGTACATATAGTACCAGCCGTTGTTGTTATGGCTGCCCCAGGCGGCAAAATCCGGAGCGAAGCTGTCGCCTGCCTTGACCTCGGCGGAGACCGTGAGAGTGTTGATGCAGATCAGACCTGCCAGCAGCGCCAGACACAGAAACAGGCTGAGTAGTTTGTTTCGATTCTTTTTCATAGTTCGTTTCCTCATTTAATAGACACGGCGGAAGTCTTTGACCAGATAACGGGAATCGTCACCGCCGCAGCGCAGATTGGAGCCCACGGCTTCGTAGGTAGCCGTGCCCACACCCCTGCGGTAGTCGTTGCTGACACCGTCGTCAGAGATCAGGCTGAGGCTGCAATCGCCGGGACCATAGGCAATCATATGGAGCTTAAAGCAGGTATCCGGGCGGATGTACTGCTCCGGCTCTGCCAGAGCCAGGAGGGTGTCCTCCTTGACAAAGAGGGGAATATCGCCGGGTTTGGTGTCCCGTTCGATCCATTGGCCGCCTGTCAGGCGCTGCTCGGTGTGGAAGTCATACCAGTTGCCCTCCGGCAGCCAAATGCGGCGGTGGGTGCCGTATTCATAGATGACAGGCGCTGCCATCAGACCCTCGCCCAGCATATACTGGTCGAAAATGGGTCTGGCGGTCTTGTCCTCGGGGTAGTCCAGCACCAGCGGACGGACAGGAGGAATGCCCTTCTTGTAGTAATTGTAGTAGGCGGCGTAGAGATGGGGGATCAGGCGCATACGCATTTGCAGCAGGGATCTGACCTTGTCCGTCAACTCTTTGGCATTGGGCAGCTGGATATCATCCAAATTCTTCCACATATCCCACTGCTTCCAGGGCGGTGTCTTGACCTGATAGCAGTTCAAAACCATCTGGGGAGAGACTACGGCGGCAGCAATGCGGCACAGCAGCTCCTCGTCGCTGTCCGCCTGACGCACCTCCGGTGTCCAGAGAATGCCGGAGCAGGAGGCACTGGCCATGCCACGGACAAAGTCCTCATGGCGGTAGAGATCAGAGTAGAGCACATAGGGGTAGGGCGCTGCCAGGGCTGTGGCATTTCTCACCTCGCCCCAGGTGCGCTTATTCTGCTCCTCGAAGATCTCCACCATGGTCTTCTGGTAGAGCGCACCGAAAAGGGTATGCATCTGCTCGCCGTCCAGGCCGGAGGGAAATTGGGCAAAATTGGCAAAGCCCCAGTTGGCGGTGAAGTCGGAGCTGTCGCACTCGTCCAGCTTGAAACCGCTGAGCCCCTCGGCAGCCAGCTTCTTATGGTAGCCGCCGAAGACCCTTCTTGCGCCCTCGGTGGTAAAGTCCGGCACCAGGCCGTCCCAGACATAGTGGTCACCGGAATAGGGCTTCATGTCCTCAAAAATGGGGCTGTCGGGGTTCACATAGGCATGCTCCCAGAGATTGACCTTGTAGCCCATTTTGTTGAGTTCCCGCAGCATCTCCTCATGCTTGGGGAAACGTCCCTCGTCCCATTTGTAGGTGCAGGAATAGAAATGGGTCTGCCAGGCAGGCTCAAAGCCGAAAATATCACAGGGCATCTGCTCCTCCCGAAGGGAACGGGCCAAATGCATGATCCGCTCCTGATCGCCGTGCATGTAGGCACGGTACATCACGCCCAGACCCCACAGCGGAGGCAGCACACCGCCGCCGGAGAAGAGATTGTAGCGAGCCAGGGCATCCTTGATGTCCTCGCCGCAGAAGAAGTACAGATCCACGCCACGGGCGGCAGGGATATCGATGAACAGGTTGCCGGAGCCGGACTTGACCCACCAGTGGCCGATCTCCGTACCGGCAGAGGCAAAGCCCTCCTGATCCTGCTTAGAGCCTCGCACCTTGCAGTTGCCCATGTAGAAGGTGGCATAGCGTGCCGTATCCACCAGCACGCCGTAGCCATGGGTGGACAGGTAGAAGGGCACGGGGGCATGGCTGTCGCCGGTGTCCGCCGTGGGGTCGGAGTTGGCACGGAGCTGCTTCTTCAGGCCGGTCTGACGGAAGGATTTCAGCATCAGACCCATGCCGTAAAGATCCTCCGCAGGATCTAAGGGCAGCTCCAGCAGGCAGCCGCCTGCTCTCTCACGGAAGGAGACAGCCTCCTTGGGGAAAGGCAGCGCAGCGTCAGACAGAGCATTGAGAGCATCGTAGCAGGGCTGAGGCTTTAAGACGGACACCGGGGTCAGTTCTTCCGGTGTGCCAAAGGAAAGGCGGTAGATACCGTTTGCAAGTTTCATATTGTTCCCTCCTCATAAAAAAGGAATCCTGCTGCGCCTTTTGGACAAAGGCGCAGGGATTCCCGGAGTTGTTATAGCTTTCTCACGGACTGTCGCAGCAGCAGATAGGGCTTGATGGAGATCTGCTCACTATCGGGCTCTTCGCCCTTCTGGTAGGCCTCGATATCCCGGAACAGCAGGTCGGCCATGTTGTCGCCGATGAGCTGCATGGGATGGGTGATGGCGGAGATCTTCAGATACTCCAGCCAGGCACTGTCGTCATAGGCCATAATGCTGAGATCGTCCGGAATCTTCAGGCCGCAGGCATCGCAGGCCTTCAGAGTTGCCAGAGTAATGGGACCGGTGGCGCTGATGATGGCGGTGGCACGGTAGCCCACGATCTGACCGGCAATGAGCCCGTCCAGGCCGGAGGCGAAGGGCAGATTCAAAATACCGGGTTCAGGATCTACGCCATATTCTTCACAGGCACGGCGGTAGCCTAAGGTCTTTGCGGGGATATTCTGGTTAAACGAGTACTCTGTGAAGATGATGCGCCGATGTCCCTGCTCCAGGAGATATTTGGTTGCGATGTAAGCGCCCAGCTCGTCGTTGACCATGACCGTGTTCATATTGTCGTAGACCGGTCGCAGAAGCTGCACCGTACCAATGCGGTTGCTGCGCATGATCTGGTACATATCCTCATTGCGACGGGAGACGGGAATGGTCAAAACGCCCTCGGCACGGGTGGAGATCAGAGATTCCAGAGAATTGCGTTCCTTTTCCGCATTCTCCTCGTTATAAGCCAGCAGCAGTCGGTAGCCTTCCTGTGCCACTCGCTTCTCGATATGCTGCGACAGCGATGCAAAGAAACCATTGTTGGGGTCAGAGAGCATCAGGCCGATGATGCGGCTCTGCTGATTGCGGAGACTGCGGGCAGAGAAATTGGGATAGTAACCCAACTGCTTGGCAGCCTCAAACACACGCTTTCTGGTATTGGGGTCGATATAGACATCCTCCCGATAGGCTCTGGAAACCGTGGACTGGGAGACCTTTGCAAGGCGTGCAACATCTCTGCTGGAAACCATAGATTTTCATCCTCTCTACGTTCTGACAATAGCGCCTGCCGTCCCCTCAGCGCATTTTTGAGAGGGGACGGGGCGTAATATTGTTATTATAGCAGATATATTGCTTTTTTGTTACATTATTTTCCTTTTTTCTTCTTTTTCAGGAAGAAAAGTGCTGCTGCGGCCGCCAGGAGCGCGCCGCCACCGCCCAAACCGATCCAGAGCCAGGGAGCGCCCCTGTTGCTCTCCCCTTCTGTGCCCCGGGTGGAGGGCTCGGTGCTCTCCTCCGTGGGCTCGGTAGGTGCTTCCGTGGACTCCGTGGGAGCCTCGGTGACGGGGATGTCCGGGACATCGGGAACGTCGGGGGTGTTGTCGCCGGTGGCCTCCTGGGGATACTCCGGCCACTGGGTGCGGACGGAATCATTATAGGAATTGTAACGGGCGCAGACACGGACATTGGTGGCATCGAAGCTGTTGTTGGCATTGATGGCATCCACTACAATGGCCAGATCGTCCCCCTGTGCCACCTCCACGGTGATGTGCTTGATGGTCACGGAGTTATCCAGCTGATACCAGTCCTCCGTTTCCGGCCAGATCTTCTCGCCGTTGTGATAGACGGCGATACCGGTGCCGGTGAGGCTGTTCTGTGCCGCCTGCATCCAGGCCTGGAAGGAGATGCGCAGCTTGCCGCCGGAGGGGCAGGTAAAGACCTTGGCAGGAGAACCCTTGACGGCAGGGTGCATCTCCAGCTCCTTGATCAGCAGGTACTCGTAGCCGCCGTCGGCAGTGCCCTGGAAATTGTTGTCCGAGCGGACAAAGGCCAGGCGGCGGAAGAGGCCGTCATCCTTATCCAGATAGGCAAAGCTCCAGTGGTTATTATCCTGCTTGCCCCAGTCGTCCATATCGGGCATATAGACATGAGCCTGGCCGTAGCCGCCCACCTGATCGTTTTCCGTCAGGTATTCCACGCCGTAGAAGCTGATCCAGCCCTCACGGTTGACCCCACGGGTGCCGCAGTAGAGGTAGATGAAGTCGCCCTTCTTGACCTCCAGCTCCAGGGTGTGCTCCGTGAAGCCGTTGTACTGGCCGGTGGTATTGTAGGAGAAGCTGTCCTTATAGTAGCCGTTGTGGTAGACGCTGGTATAGACATCCTCCCGGCCGTGGGTGCGGATCTTCAGACGAACCGTACCGCCGGAGGGACATTTAAAGGCATAGACAGGGCAGCTGCCGTTCTCACCGACGAAGAAGCGGTCATTCTTCATAAAGAGCATCTCGCCCATGAGGAAGGGGTCGAAGGCGAAGGCATTGCGCTGCCAATCGATGGAAGCACTACCACCGTAGTAATCCAGATACTCGTAACGGCAGGTCATGTTGTCGTAGTACATATAGTACCAGCCGTTGTTGTTCTGCTTCATGACGTCAAGATCGGGGGTGTAGACCGTGCCTACAATGCTGTTGTCCTCTTCCTCCACCAGATCGTTGGTGGAGAGGTACTCCACACCGTAGTAGCTGACAAAGCCCTCACGAACCTGGGGTGTGCCGTCGGCCTCCATGTACAGCCAGGTACCCTGCTTGACATCGAGAATGTACTCGTGCTTGGTATAGCCGGCCTCGGGGCCGTCAGTGCTGAGGGAGAAGGTATCCACCACAGTCTTGTTCTGAGACAGGGTCATGGACAGCTCCGATGGGCCGTGGGTGACGAAGGTCAGCTTGACCTGACCGCCCACGGGGCAGAGGAATCCATAGACCGGGCTGGTGGCCAGCTCACCGAAGAAGAACTTCTGACGGGCAATGAAGTACATCTCCTGATCTTCATCCGGATTGGAGGCGAAGGCATCCCGCTGCCACTCGATGGCGGCAGTGCTGTCCCAATAAGTCAGCTGATTGTAGACATTGTCAGCGCCCTTGTAGAGGTAGTACCAGCCGTTGTTACCCTGAGTACCCCAGGCCTTGGTATCGGGTGTGTAGATCAACTGGCCGGAAATCTCCTCTTTCTCGTCGTTGACGGAGAGATAGGTGACGGAATAATCCTTGACCCATGCCTCACGGTCAGCGCCGGTGGCGGAGATCACCAGATAGATCCAGGTACCTTCCTTCACATCTACGGTCAGCTTGGTGGTGGCATAGCCTGCATCGGGGCCTTCAGTGGTGAAGCTCACGGTCTTCAGCAGCTCGGAATTCCTGAAGATCTCCATCTGCATACTGTTCTGGCCGTGGGTGGATACGCTGAGCTCCACCTGACCGCCACGCTGTGCCTGATAAGCGTAGACCGGCTTGGAACCGTTCTCGCCGGTGAAGCACTGGGTGCGGTTGATGAAGAGCATCTCATTCATCACACCGGGGTCAAAGGCGTAGGCGTTACGCTGCCAGGGGATGGCAGCATCGGCACCGTAGTAGTCCAGGGGCAGGTACTGACCGCCGGCATTTTTGTACATGTAATGCCAGCCGTTGTTGTTGCCGCAGCCCCAGTGAGCCATATCGGGAGCGCAGGTCGTTCCGACCTCGGGAACGATGGGCTCGGGGTCCTCGGGGTTCTCCGGGAGGATAGGGGTGTCAGGCTCATCGGGCTGGTCGGGATCTTCGGGATCATCGGGCTGGTCGGGCAGCTCCGGCTGCTCATCCACTGCCAGATACTGCGCCTTGAAGCTATCGATCCAAAGCTCACGGTCAGCGCCGGTGGCAGAGATGACGATATAGAGCATATCGCCCTGGTTCACATTGGCGGTGACGGTCTGGTTGGTAAAGCCATTGGTATTGGGGGTGATGGTGGTCAGCTCCGTCTCTCCCTGCAGTACCGTTACACGGAGGGTACTCTGGCCGTGGGTGCGGAAAGTCAGCTGCACCTGACCCATGTGCTGCGCCTTGTAGGCGATGACAGGGAGGCTGCCCAGCTCGCCGGTGAAGGCCTGGGTCTTGGAGATGAAGAGCATCTCGTTCATCACATTGGGGTCAAAGGCAAAGTTGTTCTGCTGCCAGGCAATGGGGGCATCGGCACCGTAGAAGTCCAGCTCATGGTAGCTGCCGTCGGTGGCACGGTACATATAGTACCAGCCGTTATTGCCCTGGCTGCCCCAGGCATTGAGGTCGGGGGCATAGGCGGGCAGATCCTGAGGATCTTCGGGGTCTTCCGGCTGCTCGGGATCTTCGGGGTCTTCGGGCTGCTCTCCTGTGGAGAGGTATTCTGCCTTAAAGCTGTCGATCCACAGTTCACGGTCAGCGCCGGTGGCAGAGATGACAATGTAAAGCCAATCTCCGGCAGAGACATTGGCGGTAACAGTCTGGGCGGTGAAGCCGCCGTCAGCGCCGGTGGTGTTGGGCGTGATGGAGGCAAGCTCACTGCCACCCTTGAGCACCGTCACACGGAGGCTGCTCTGGCCGTGGGTGCGGAAGGTCAGCTGCACCTCGCCGGACAGGGGCGCTTTGAAGCCGTAGACCGGAACGCTGCCCAGCTCGCCGGTGAAGCAGGAGGTCTTGCTGATAAAGAGCATCTCGCCCATGACATTGGGATCAAAGGCAAAGTTGTTCTGCTGCCAGGGGATGGATGCGGTGGCATCGTAATAGTCCAGCTCATGGTAGCCGCCGGAGGTATCACGGTAGAGGTAGTACCAGCCGTTGTTGCCCTGGGTTCCCCAATTGTCCATATTGGGGGCATAGACCGTGACATTGGGGTCGATGGGAGGCTCGGTAGGCTCCTCGGTCTCGCCGCCCTCCCCTACGGAGAGGTACTTTACGTTAAAGGTGTCGATCCAGATCTCACGGTCGGCAGCGGTGGCGGAGATGACAATATAAAGCCAATCTCCGGCAGCCACATCGGCGGTGACGGTCTGCATGGTGAAGCCGCCCAGAGGGCCGGTGGTATTGGGAGTGATGGTGGTCAGCTGGCTGCTGCCCTTGAGAACAGTGACCTGCATGGTGCTCTGGCCGTGGGTGCGGAAGCTCAGCTCCACCTTGCCGCTCTCGGGGACTTGATAGCCGTAGACCGGCTTGCTGCCCAATTCCCCGGTGAATGCCTGTGTCTTGGAGATGAAGAGCATCTCGTTCATGACGCCGGGGTCAAAGGCAAAGTTGTTCTGCTGCCAGGGGATGGCGGCGGTGGCATCGTAGAAATCCAGCTCATGGTAGTTGCCGGAGGTATCCTGATAGAGATAGTACCAGCCGTTGTTATTCTGGGTGCCCCAATTGTCCATATTGGGGGCGTAGCTGTCGCCCTCGGCCACAGCGGTGGCCACGGTGACAAAAATACCGCACAGGAGGGAGAGCGCCAGCAAAACAGCCATCAGTTTTTTCAGTTGTTTCATTGTTCGTTCCTCCTTTACCTGGTATAGATCAGGGGATCGCCCCAGAAGGCGTAGTCATAGGCGCTGCCTGCGCCGGAATCTACGCAGAGGGTCAGGATAATGGTCTGCCCCTGGTAGGTGCTCAGGTCGATGGAAACATCCTCATAGCCGCTGGCGCCTGCCTTGGCCTGAAAGAAGACCTCCTGACCGTTGATGAGAATGCGGAAGGTTACGCCGTCGGACATGCCGGAGCCGGTTTTCATGGCGATGGCGGTGTCGAAGTGGGCGCTGCCCGTTTCCGGCAGGGTAATGAGCCAGCTGTACTGGGAGGTGCCGGTCTGGGGCGGATGCTGGAAAATACCGTTGCGCAGCTCGTAGTTGCTCTCGGCTACCTGCTGCTGGGGTGCCAGGTCGCCGGTGGGGGCGATGGATTCGCCGGAATCCATCAGCCAGGCGGCCATGCCGGGATAGACCGTCATATCGGTCTCGTCAGAAATGGCCTTGGGGGCATGGAGCAGCCAGACCGTGTCGGCGATATTGGCGGTGATGGCATAGTTCTGATCCCCCAGATCCTCCATGGTGGCACTGCCCAGGAGGGAGAGAATGCCGGTGACGGCATCGTGGGTCTTGACGGTATAGGTGATCTCACGGGAGACCTTGCCGGTCTTCTGCTCTACCATGGGCGCTACCACATGGCAGGAGTCGTTACGGGGCGTTCCGCCGGTGTAGCACTCGATGCGGATGGTGACGGTCTTGCCCTCAAAACGGGTGAGATCCAGACTCAGGGGCAGTGCAATGGCCGTGGTGCAGAAGATCTCTGCGGTCTCCATATCGCTCTGATCCCCCTCTGCCCAGGCGTAGACCTTAAATACCACACCGTCAGAGCCTGCGGCGCTCTCGGCGCTGGCCAACTGGAAGGAGGCGGAGAAGGTGGCATTGCCCACCACTTCCAGAGGCACATCCACCTCGTACCAGCTGTAGCCCAGGTCGATGATCTCGTCTACCCAGGGGGGATGGAACATGAGGCGGTCGCCCATATGGCGCACCTGACCCTGATCAGAGAAGGTGTACCAGAAGGACTGCATGGAATTGAAGGTACCGGAGGAATCAGTCTTGCCGTCGAAGAGAACTTCACCGGCACGCATTTCGCCGTCATAAGCCAGCAGGTCGATCTCGATCTTGTTGGAGGGGATCACCTCGTCAAAGGCGATGGCGGTATACTCGGAGTTGCTGATAAAGCCACGGGTGGTGAGATTGTCCTCCAGAGAGGTAATATGGGTGGCATTGTCGTCTCTGGGGGTGGAGGTCAGGTAGTAGGTGGTGTCCTCACGGAGGCCGTGGAGGCTCTCGCTGTCATAGAGCACCCAGCCGGGAAGGCTGCGGTCGGTCTCGTAGGATGTGACATTGTGGACAAAGACCGTGGTGAAATTCTCCTCAGCCATATTGGGGTAGAACTTGATATCCTCATCGGTCTCGATCCACTCGGCGATAGTACCGTCATTGAGGACGTAGGACATAATGGCCTTGTCAGACCAATCACCTGTGTTGATGATGGGGTTATGCTCCGCATAGAAACGGGCATCTTCCATAATGAGCTTGAAGCTCTCGGTGGGTTCATCAAAGGAGGCCACGGACTCACGGTAGAGGCAGGGCAGCGTGCCGGAGCGCATATTGCCTGCTCGGTACCAGGCCAGGAACTGCTCCTCATATTCCTCGTCGGCGGTGGTCAGGGCGGGATAGTGGTAAATATCCGTATACTCCGCATAGAGGATGGTGGTCACGGGCAGGATCTGCTGAAAATAAGCATCGCTCCACACGTCGGCATTGGAATCCAGACCGTAGACGTGCTGCTGCAGGAAATCGGCATAGACCATATTGAACTCGTTGATGCCCTCGCCGGAGAAGGCGATACCGGGCAGTGCCTCTGCCAGACGGCGCTGCAGTTCAATATTGCCCTGCATGGTGGTCATGCCGTTGACCAGGCCACGGCCGTCATTGAAGCACAGCAGGCTCTGATCCAGGTGGATGCAGTCGGCGCCGGTGTCCTTGACCACCTGCACCATACGCTCCACCATAGTATCCTGCCATTCTACGGAGGCCTGGTTCATCTGACCGAAGCGGTAGTCCTTGCCGAAGGCGGTGTAGCCCTCCACAATGGTCTCCCGGGTGTAGGCATCCAGGCAGGCAAATTCGCTCAGACCCTCCTCCCACTCGTTGGAGGAGAAGGAGCAGCCGATCATATTGCAGTGGAGGCTGACCTTGAAGCCCAGGGAATGGGCATAGTCGATTTTTTCCTTCAGACCGTCTGCAGGCTCGTAGTCGGGGTAGTTGGTGTCGTACTCATAGGCTCTCCAGCCGGGTACCTGGATCATCACCTTGGTGGGATCCACCTGCTGAGCCAGCAGATCCAGCTTCTCCAGAGAGTCGATGTCGTCCATCCAGACCAGGGCGATGTCGTCCACCCAATCGGGCTGGCTGACCGCCGCCTCGTCCAGGCGGAAGGTCTCGTTGGAATATGCCTTGTAGAGCAGAGTGCCGTCGATCCAATCCCCCTTGTAGGGGATCACGCTCCAGGTGACGGTCTCGAAATTGCTATAGTCCGTAAAGGGAGCCTGGGGAACGGTGTGGATATCCAGATAGAAGTTCTCGCCGTCGTTGGTGATGTTCAGACCCTTAAACTGGGTACCTGCATCCCGTGCATGTACCAGAACACCGCCGTTGGTACCCTGGATCAGGAACATCTGCGCCTGCCACTCTCTGGGGTAGGCCAGGTAGGTGCGCTTGTCGTAGATCTCGGGATGCTCCTCGTTGAGGCAGATGCCGTCCCAGGCAGGGATGATCACGGAGTATTTCATGGGTACGGTAATGCGGAAGCTCACATCGGAGATGCCGCCCTCTTTGGCGTACATACTCTGGACAATATCCATAGAGCCGTCGGTCTGAGCGGTAAAGGTGGTGGTGAGCTCGGTATTGCGATCCCAGCTCTGGGTGACCTTTGCCTTGGTATCGGAGAAATCCGTGGTGATCTGGGAAGGGCTGCTCTGGAAGGTCTTGTCGCTGCCGTCGGAATAGGAGAAGCTCTCGCTCTCCTCCTGCAGGGAGATGGCCAGACGGGCATAGGGGGTGATCAGGTCGCCGTACTTCTCGTCGTACTGGACACCGTCCATCTCACCGATCTCGCCGTAGTCCTTTTTCTCCTGGGTGGGCTGGGTGGAGGGCTGTGTAGAGTCCTCCGTATCCCCATCCGTTTTCCCGCAGGCGGCAAACAGACCCATAAGCAGGCACAAGGCCAGCAATAAGGCTGTCAGTCGCTTGTATGTCATTGCTGCGCTCCTCCATTCTGTGACAGGTAGCGGTCATAGGCGGACTGGTAAGCGCCTAAAACAGCATCGATATTGGCAGCTTCCAGCTCCGCAAGGAACTGATCCCACTGCTCACGTGCGCCGCCCTCCTGGAGCCAGGTGGCTACATAGGAATTGACAATATTGTTCACATAGATCTCATTCTGGGTGAGGATATCCATCTCCTCCTCGGTGTACCACAGGTCGGGCAGGTACTCCAGCTCGGCCAGGTATGCCTCGGAACCGGCCGCTCTCTGACCGGCAATGATCAGGGCTGCGTCCTGGGGATATTCCACCACGGTGTCGTAGTACTCGTCCAGAATGACCAGGCCGCCGTAGACGGGGGTGCTTGCCCAGCGCATCTCGTTGATGGACTCGTAGCCCTCCTTCAGGGCGGGAGTGCCGTCCTCGTTCATATCCCAGACCAGAACGCCATTCTCGTCACGGACATAGACATAGTCCTCGGTACCCCAGTTCAGCAGGACGGATTCCTCGGGAGCCAGACAGAAGTCGATGAAACGGGCGGCCAGCTCGGGATACTGACAGTTGGTGGTGATGATGCAACGGGTGGCGGAGGTCATCTCCGTCTGGTTATAGTGGATGCCGGAGAGGTCGCCGTTGGGGCCTGTCAGACGGGGCAGCGGCACATAGTCCTCACGGCGCTCGGTGCTGATGGTGATCTCGCCCATGGGGTCGAACATCTGCACAGAGGCTACAATGGGCTCTTCCGCATTGATCTTGGCCAGCACACGGGCGCGGGGGTCGCCGGACATGGGAGCGGAGTAGGAGTCCGCATCAATGAGACCGTCGGCGTACATCTGATAGATATACTCCACGGCCTCCAGGAAGCCCTCCTGGGTGGCGGTGTTGATGACCTTACCGTCCTTTACGGACAGGTGGGCATAGTTGTCGTTGACACCGAAGCAGGATACGATCCAGTGGTAGCCCTCGTAGGAGTCGTAGCCGCCGTACTGGAAGGTGAAGGGGATCTCATCGCTTTCGCCGTTGCCGTTGAGGTCATTGGCCTTGACCTGCTCCAGGAAGGAACGGTACTCCTCCAGGGTGGTGGGAACATCCAGACCCAGGGCATCCAGCCAGGGCTTGTAGACATAGATGGGGCCGGGGGACATGCCCAGGCCGTACATCTCCTCTACATAGGGTACGCCGTAGATATGGCCGTCGGGAGCGATGGAGTTCTGCTTGTACTCGGGGCGCTTTTCATAGATGGTTGCCAGGTTGGGCATATAGGTATCCACCAGGTCATCCATGGGGCGGAAGAGGTTCTCGTCCATGTACTGGACAACCTCCTTCTTGTTGACGGAATTCATAATGATATCGGGCATATCCTCGCCACCGGCCAGCATCAGGCGCAGCTTTTCGCTGGCCATGGATTCGGAGCAGAACTCCCAGATGATGTCGATACCGGTCTTCTCCTCCACATACTCCGTCCAGAGCATGTCGTTGGGGTCGATGGCATTGGCATTGAGGGCCACAAAGATCCGCAGTGAGGCGGTCTGTCCCTCCTTGACAATGGGCAGACCCTCGGTGTTCATAAAGGCAGCCAGGGTCTCAGGGTCATTGGTGATATAGCCTTCGGGCTCGTCGGAGTCGCCGCCGCCACAGGCCGCCAAAGACAGCACCATGGCCAGGATCAGCATCAGTGCGATCAGTTTCTTTTTCATCAGAAGTTCCTCCTTTAGTCTTTAATGCTTCCGATCATGACACCCTTCTTGAAATGCTTGATCACAAAGGGGAAGAGGATCATCATGGGAAGACAGGCAACAATGATAACGCCGTACTTCATCTGTTCGGCAATAAGGGCACGCTCGGCAATGCTGGCAGCGCTGCCGGAGGTCATGCCGCTGGAGATCTGGTTCTGGATCAGCAGCTCACGCAGGATCAACTGCAGAGGGTATTTGTCGGGGTCATCCAGATAGAGCAGGGCACTGAAGTAGTTGTTCCAGTGGCCAATGGCATAGAACAGGGTCATGACGGCAATGATGGGCTTGGACAGGGGCAGCACCACCTGGAAGAAGGTCTGGAAATCGCCGCAGCCGTCGATGGTGGAGGCCTCGATCAGTTCCCCGGGAATGCTGGTCTCCATAAAGGTCTTGGTGACGATGATGTTATACACAGAGCAGGCACCGGGCAGGATCATGGCCCAGATGGTATCCAGCATGCCCAGCTTCTTAATGACCATGTAGGTGGGGATCATGCCGCCG
>JAZNVK010000202.1:0-6152 GCA_045592805.1 Faecousia sp. | reverse complement strand
GCCGCACCCCCGAGGGCAACTACCGCATCACCGGTCGCCTGAAGGACATGATCATCCGTGGCGGCGAGAACATCTATCCCAAGGAGATCGAGAAGTCGGATCGTAGCCATGTCGTTCTGTGGGCCAAGGAGTTGTCCCTCTCTATTGTCTTCCTAAGACCGCTTGGCCTCCGACTTGCCGCACCCCCGAGGGCAACTACCGCATCACCGGTCGCCTGAAGGACATGATCATCCGTGGCGGCGAGAACATCTATCCCAAGGAGATCGAGGAATTCATCTACACCCATCCCAAGGTCTCCGACGTGCAGGTCATCGGCGTGCCCGATGAGCAGTACGGCGTGGAGATCATGGCCTGCATCATTCTGAAGCAGGGCGAGGAGATGACCGAGCAGGAGATGAAGCAGTACGTCCTGGAGCATATGGCAAAGCACAAGGTGCCTCGCTATGTGTCCTTTGTGGACAGCTTCCCCATGAACGTGGCGGGCAAAATTCTGAAGTACAAAATGCGTGAGGATGCCGTGAAGCAGCTGGGTCTGCAGAAGGCGGATTCCATCGTCACCGCATAGGAGAGACCATGATTATCGACACCCATTGCCATGTCTACCCCGATAAGATCGCCCAAAAGGCCGCCGAGGCCACGGGGCATTTCTATGGCATTCCCCCTCGGATGGACGGCACAGTTGAGACCCTGAAGCAGGCATCCGATCAGGTTGGCATCGGCCACAGCGTCATTAACTCCGTGGCCACCACCGCCCATCAGGTAGCCAGCATCAACCGCTATATTGCCGCCACCGTGGCGGAAAACAGCGGCACAATGACCGGCCTTGGTACCCTGCATCCGGACTCTGAAAATCCTGAGCAGGATATTGCGCAGATCCTCTCTCTGGGTCTCAAGGGCATCAAACTCCACCCGGAGATCCAGGGCTTCTGCATCGACGATCCCCGGATCCTGCGCTTCTTTGAAATCGCCGGGGAAAAGCTCCCCTTCCTGCTCCACCTGGGGGACAAGCGTTACGACAAGTCCAACCCCAATCGCATGAAGAAGGTGCTGGAGAGTTTCCCCCATGTGCGGTTTATCGGCGCACATTTTGCCGGTTGGTCCATCTGGGAGGATGCCACTTACGAGCTGAAGGGCTACGACAATCTGGTAGCCGACAGCAGCTCCTCCCTCTATGCCATCTCCCCGGAGAAGGCAGTAGAGCTGATCCACGCCTTCGGCGCTGAGCGTATTCTCTTCGGCACGGACTATCCCCTTATGTCCCCGGTGGAGGAAATGGGGCGCTTTGATCGCCTGAAGCTGACAGCAGAGGAACGGGAAAAGATCCTCTGGCGCAATGCGGCGGCCTATTACAAAATTTCTCTTTAACTCATTAAAATTATGCTTGACATCCGTTTATTCGGGTGGTATAATCCTGACAACTTCATACCACAAAGGCGATGACGAAGACGGCGGAATGCCCTTCCTTCCCAGAGAGTCGGGGCTTGCTGCGATCCCGATAAGGCAAAGCGTTCCAATGCCCATCACTTCCGAGCCGGAGTCCCGAGATCTGTTTTATCGGATGGTAGGCGGCTCCCGTCACTGCCACGTCACGGCAAGGGGCTTATCAGAGCCATAAGGGGCACGGAACACCGTGCAATTTGAGTGGTACCGCGGGTAAATTCTACTCGTCTCAAAGCAAAGGCTTTGGGACGAGTTTTTTCTATTTCATGAGAGAGGTGTTATCTATGCAGACCAAGACCTACGATCCGACTTTACTGGAGATCGCCCATCGTATTCGGGATATGCGTGACATCGCCGGCTTCACCGCTGAGGAGATGGCACAAAAAACCGGCACCACCGTGGCCCAGTACCGCAGCTATGAGCGGGGCGAAAGCGATTTCCCCTTCTCCTTCCTCCATAAGTGCTCCATTGCCTTCGGCATCAGTACCACCGATATTCTGGAAGGCCGCAGCGCCAAGCTGTCCTCCTACGAGGTCACCCGCAGCGGCCAGGGTCAGATCATGGTCAACGAGGGCGGCATCGAGATCCGCAATCTGGCGCACCGTTTCCGTGACCGTATTGCAGAGCCCCATCTGGTGCGCTACGAGTACTCCGCCGAGGAGCAGAGCCGTCCCATCCACACCACCACCCACTCCGGCCAGGAGTTTGACTTCATCATCAGCGGCAAGCTGAAGGTGCAGGTGGGCGACAACACCGAGATCCTGGGCCCCGGCGACTGCATCTACTATAACTCCTCCACCCCCCACGGCATGATCGCCGTGGACGGCCAGGCCTGCCTCTTCTGCGCCGTGGTTCTGCCCGGCGAGGACGAGAAGCCCGAGGAGGTCAGCCAGAACATCGCCATTGCCAGAAGCTCTCAGCACCTGCTCTGCGAAAAATTCGTCAAGTGTACAGAGGATGAGCAGGGCGTGCTGAAGGCCATCCGCTTTGAGAATGCGGAGAAGTACAATTTCGCCTTTGACACCGTGGACGCTCTGGCAGATACCTACCCCAGCAAGCTGGCACTGCTCCATCTGAGCCGTGACCGGGAACTGCGCCGCTTTAGCTTCCTGGATCTGAAGCAGGAGTCCAACCGCACCGCCAACTATTTCCGCTCCCTGGGCATCGGCAAGGGTGACCGTGTTATGCTGGTGCTCAAGCGCCACTACCAGTTCTGGTACAGCATGCTGGCCCTGCACAAGCTGGGCGCTGTGGCCATCCCCGCCACCAACCAGCTGCTGGCCCACGACTTTGAGTATCGCTTCCAATCCGCCGGTGTCAGCGCCATTGTAGCCACCGCCGACGGCGCTGTGGCAGATTGCATCGACGAAGCCCAGAAGACCAGCCCCAGCCTGAAAATCAAGGTGCTGGTGGGCGGTCAGCGTGAGGGCTGGCGGAACTTCAACGAGGAATACGCCCTTTTCTCCGACCGCTATGAGCGCACCGAGGATACCGCCTGCGGCGACGATGTCTGCACCATGTTCTTCACCTCCGGCACCACCGGCTATCCCAAGATCGCCTCCCACAGCTACAAGTATGCTCTGGGTCACTTCATTACCGGCCGCTACTGGCACGGTGCGGAGCGTGACGGTCTCCACCTGACCATCTCCGACACCGGCTGGGGCAAGGCTCTCTGGGGCAAGCTCTACGGCCAGTGGATGAGCGAATGCGCCGTCTTTGTCTATGATTTCGACCGCTTTGATCCGGCAGACATTCTGCCCCTCTTTGCGAAATATAATATCACCAGCCTCTGCGCTCCTCCCACCATGCTGCGTATGTTCATTAAGGAGGATCTGAGCCAGTACGACCTCAGCTCCATCCGCCATATGACCACCGCCGGTGAGGCACTGAATCCCGAGGTCTCCCGTCAGTTCAAGAAGGCCACCGGCCTGACCATTATGGAGGGCTACGGCCAGACCGAGACCACCCTGACCATCGCCACCCTCCCCGGCACACCTTGCCGTCCCGGCTCCATGGGTAAGGCATCTCCCATGTACGACATCGACCTGGTAGATCCCGACGGCAATCCCGTTCCCCTGGGCGAGACCGGCGAGATCGTCATCCATACGGACAAGGAAGTCCCCTGTGGCCTGTTCAAGGGTTATTATCGGGACGAGGAGAAGACCAGGGAAGTCTGGCACGACGGTCTGTATCACACCGGCGACACCGCCTGGAAGGATGAGGACGGCTACTTCTGGTATGTGGGCCGAGTGGACGACGTGATCAAGTCCTCCGGCTACCGCATCGGGCCCTTCGAGATCGAAAACGTCATCATGGAGCTGCCCTATGTCCTGGAGTGCGGCGTCTCCGCTGCCCCCGATGAGGTCCGTGGCCAGATCGTCAAGGCCTCCATCGTGCTGACCAAGGGCACCGAGCCCACAGAGGCACTGAAGAAGGAAATTCAGAATTACGTCAAGAGCCACACCGCACCTTACAAGTATCCCAGACTGATCGTGTTCCGTGACAGTCTGCCCAAGACCATTTCCGGCAAGATTCAGCGAAATCTCCTGTAATTTTTCAGGAAAAATCTTGACATTCTTTGAGAATCGTGGTATCATTTTAGCAATTTAAAGAAAGACATTGACGGAGAGTGCAAAGGACTCGCTCCTTTCAGAGAGTCGGCGGCTGCTGCGAGCCGACAGGTAGCGCCCTGAGCTGTAGCTCCTGAGTCGGAAGGAAGAAAGCGCAAGCAAGTAGAACCTTCCCGTGACTGCTGCGTAAAGGCATAATGCTTGTCAGAGCATGAGGGACGCCCCAGGGCGTAATTTGAGTGGTACCGCGGGTAATTACCCGTCTCAAAGGATCTCTTTGGGACGGGTATTCTTTCGTCCCGAACACATCGGAGGTAGTATTTCATGAAATCCACGACCGGACTGAATCTCACCATTCAGGATATGGCCAAGCGTATCCGTGCCCTGAGAGAGATCGAGGGCTACACCGCCGCCGAGATGGCGCTGAAAACCGGCTTGAACGTTGACGAATACATCAACTGTGAGTCCGGCAATGCGGATCTCAGCTTCGCTTTCCTATACCGCTGCGCCCTGATCTTCGGCGTTGACGTTACCGACCTGATCCAGGGCTCCAGCCCCACCCTCTCCACCTACACCCTCACCCGTAAGGGTCAGGGTCAGCGCATTGAGGAGGCTCACGGCCTGACCTATTACAATATGGCTGCCTCCTACCGCAACCGTATTGCAGAGCCCCTGTGCGTGGTCTCTGCCTACTCCGAGGAGCGGGAACATCGGGAGATCGAACTTACCACCCACGAAGGCCAGGAGTGCGATCTGGTGGTCAAGGGCAAGCTGAAGGTGCAGATCGGCAACCACATTGAGGTCCTCTCCGAGGGTGACTCCATTTACTATGACTCCTCCACTCCCCACGGCATGGTGGCCGTGGGCGGTGAGGATTGCATCTTCTATGCCATCGTCTTGAATCCCTCCGGCGAGAGCGAAAAGCCCGCCGTGGAGAGCTATATCGACGACGGCAGAGCCAAGACTGACACCCAGGAGCGCATTTACCACAAGTTCATCACCCCCGTGGAGGAGGAAAACGGCGCACTGAAGTCCATCTCCTTCCGGGATACGGACAAGTTCAACTTCGCATATGATGTGATGGACGCTCTGGCAGACAGCCAGCCCAACAAGCTGGCCATGCTCCACATCTCCAACGACCGCACCGAGCGCCGCTTCTCCTTTAAGGACATCAAGACGGCCTCCAACCGCACCGCCAACTATTTCCGCTCCCTGGGCATCCGCAAGGGAGACCGGGTCATGCTGGTGCTGAAGCGTCATTATCAGTTCTGGTTCTGCATGATGGCCCTGAACAAGCTGGGTGCCATCGCCATCCCGGCCACCAACCAGCTGAAGGCCCACGATTTTGAGTACCGCTTCAAGGCCGCCGGTGTCACCGCCGTGGTCTGCACCGCCGACGGCGACGTGGCGCAGCAGATCGACGAAGCCGAAGAGCAGGCACAGAGCCTGAATGTGAAGATCATGGTGGGTGGCTGCGCCGACGGCTGGCACGACTACGACAACGAGTACGGCATGTTCTCCAGTCACTTCGACCGCACCGAGGACACCGCCTGCGGCAATGACTACATGCTCATGTACTTCACCTCCGGCACCACCGGCTATCCCAAGATCGCCGCCCACAGCCACACCTATCCCTTGGGACACTTCATCACTGCGAAATACTGGCATCGGGTCAATCCCGACGGCCTCCATCTGACCATCTCCGACACCGGCTGGGCCAAGGCCATGTGGGGCAAGCTCTACGGCCAGTGGCTCTGCGAGGGCGCTGTGTTTGTCTACGACTTCGACCGCTTCGATGCCGCCGACATTCTGCCCCTCCCCGCCAAGTACCACATCACCCCCTTCTGCGCTCCCCGCACCATCTACCGCATGATGATCAAGGAGAACATCGCCCAGTACGATTTCTCCAGCGTGCAGCACGCCACCATTGCCGGCGAGGCACTGAACCCCGAGGTCTTCCGCCAGTTTGAGAAGGCCACCGGTCTGCGGGTCATGGAGGGCTTCGGTCAGAGCGAAAGCACCCTGATCATCGGCAACACCGTGGGCATGAAGCATAAATTAGGCTCCATGGGTAAGCCTGTGGCGCTGTATGATGTGGCGCTGCTGGATCCCGATGGCAATGCCGTTCCCACCGGCGAATCC
>JAZNVK010000201.1:0-9633 GCA_045592805.1 Faecousia sp. | reverse complement strand
TGGTGAATGATGAATAGTGAATGGTGAATGGCGAAGGTATGCGCTTTGCGCATTGATTTTAAATAAATCGGCGGAGCCGATACCTCCATTATTCACTATTCACCATTCGTTATTCACCAAATATAAATTTCCGTTTATGGCGCAGATCCTTTCCTCTGCTGCTGGCGGTAAGAGCAAGAAAAATCGGAAAGGATCAGCGGAAATCCGAGGCGTAAACGTTGGTCATGTCCAGGGTGTAGCCCAAACCGGTCAGATCATCGGGGAGATAGGAGTACTCGATTAAGATCCCGTTTTGCTCATGGTACCCAAAAGCAGTGCCTTCGAGTGTGGCGTTGGCATAGGCAGTAAATGCCGCGAGTTGTGTTTGGAAGGCGCTGTCTTTATCCAGGCTAGGATCTACGGCCATAAGATAATAGTGCTGCAGATCTGCATCTGACTCGGTGTAGAAGATCAGGCTGGTACACCAGACCTTTCTGCTGTTTCGATCCTCATAGGTAAAAGTGGTGGTGTCAGTGTAGAAAAACTGGAGAAACGCCTCCGCCTCTTCCGTCCGGACTTCGACCATCAGACCGGTTTCACTGTCAGTGATCTGATAGGTGAAGGGATCATTGTATGCCTCGGCAATGGCGGCCATCCGTGCTATAAATTCCTCCGGTGTGTACAGGAACAGTTCGTCCCGGATCAGACTGTCCAGCACTTCGGTTTCGGCATCGGTCTGTTCGCTGCAGCGTGTACACAGCTGCTCCTTTTCGATGGTGCAGGCGGTGATATCTATGGTTTCCGACCATTCTCCGGGGCTGTGGCCCAGGGCTTCGCCTTCGATCTCGCCGCATTCGGCGCAGATCTTGGGACTGAGGCAGTCCGCCTCCGTCCAGCGGTGGTCGCAGCTGCAGCCGCTCAGAAACAGCAGGCTCAGCGCCAGCAGAATCAGCAGAGTCTTTTTCATGGCGAAGTCCTCCTTATTTTATCGTGGATCAGCTCCACCAGGCGAGGTTGCGGCATTCCTCGGGGATGATGTCCGTCCAGCCGATGGTGTAGGCGGTGAAATTGCCCAGGGTGTTGTCGTAGATGTCGTAGTAAACGGCGATCATAATGTCATTGGGGTAGATCTGCTGTGCCAGTGCCAGACGGTTGGGGTAGTCACCGTAGGGATCGTAATAGTCCTCGGCGCCGAAGAGGTGCAGGGTCTCGTGGGCGACGGTGGCGGGAATGGTGGGTTCGCCGGTGCTGTCATAGCGGCTGTAGACCACGCAGTGCTCCATGTAGGGGATATTGTCGTAATACTGATCCGTCAGGCAGAAGGAACGGCCGGGCTTGTCGATGACCACCATCATGAGCACTTCGTCGGTGCCGTAGTACTGCTTCATGCCCTCGTTCAGCTGCTCGGCGGAGCTGTAGCCCAGGCAGGAGGCAGCGGTGGTCAGCAGGTCTGTGTTGAGGGTGCCGTCCATAAGATCATTGTCGATGTAGCCGTTGTATTTCATGGTCACACCGTTGACCCCGTTGGCAAAATAGCCCAGGGTGAAGTCCAGATAGATGGAGCGGTAGGATGCCTGTGCCTCCAGATAGTCCAGGCCGGGGACCGCCACGTCGTACCAGAAGGTGCTGATCTCAGATTCCGTCCAGCTGCTCTCATAGTCGTCCATGAAGAACAGGACAACCGGGCGCTGACCCCGCAGCTGGCGGTTGGAGCCCAGGTCATAGGAGGGTCGGGACAGGGAGCTGCCGAAATTGCTGCCGCCATCCAGGAAACGGTACAGGAAGGTGGCGCACTGGGCGCGGGTGCAGGAGCCCTCGGGACTCAGATGGCGGTCATCGGTACCCTTGATCAGACCGCTGCCGTAGGCCCAGTGGAAGGCATCCCTGGCATAGGGGGCGATCTGCGCGGCATCGTAGAAGTAGCTCAGGTTTGCCCAGGCACCGGTGGACATACCACGGTATTGGGCATAGCGGTACAGCAGGGTCACCAGCTGCTGACGGGTCAGGCCGGCATCGGGGGCGAAGCTGGTGGCGGTCATGCCGTTGACAATGCCCTCGTTATAGGCCCATGCCACGGCAGAGGAGTACCAGATCCCGCCGGGGACATCGTAGAAGGGTGTCCATTGGGACACGCTGGGAGAGCCTGCGGCGCGGTACAATGTGGTGACGAACATGGCACGGCTCAGGCCGGTCTCCGGGGAGAACTGGCTCAGGGTGATGCCGTTCATAAGTCCACGGGAGTAGCAATATTCCACAGAGTCAAAGTACCAGACACCCTCCGGCACGTCGCGGAAGGGGAGTCCTTTGGCGGCACCAACGCTGGCCAGCAACAGGCTCAGGCAAAGCAGCAGCAGTGCTGCACGATAGATCCATTTCATAATTCTACCTCCTTTTTCTTTTATTATAGCCGCCCACTTTTGCCCTGTCAATCTTGAAAAAAGAGATCCTTATGGTGTGTTTGGCGAAATTTAGTGGAACAAAAACTACAGGTGGTTGCACCGTAGAGGGATAGAAGGCATAATTTTGGAGTTTGCTCTCATATCTTGCGGTTTTAATCTCCAAAAGTACCATTACATGCACAAACGGAGGATCTCATTTCTGAGATCCTCCGTCTTTTGTTAGGCTGTTTCTTTACAGCCCTTTTCTTTCTTCAGGAGGCAAGGGTGCGATAGAGGAAGGTGACGATCTGACCACGGGTACAGGTCTCCTCGGGGGAGAAGTTGCCGTCGCCGGTGCCGTTGGTAATACCCTCGGCCACCGCCCAGAGGACAGGTTCGTAGTAGTACTGCCCACTGTTCACGTCAGAGAACTGATTCTCCCGGTTTCCCTCGGGGCTGCCACAGGCTCGGTAGAGGAAAGTGGCCACCTGACCCCGAGTACAGGTCTCTTCGGGAGAAAACTGACCCTCGCCGGTGCCGTTGGTGATGCCTTGCTCCACCGCCCAGAGGACGGCTTTGTAGTAATATGCAGACTCCTTCACATCGGCGAAGGGATTTTCTTCAGAAACGGGCTCGGGAGAGCCAAAGGCACGATAGAGGAAGGTGACGATCTGGGCGCGGGTGCAGGCCATCTCCGGCGAAAAGGCGGTATCGGAGGTGCCTGTGGTGATCCCCTCTGTCACGGCCCATTGGATGGGCTCGTAGTAGTACGCCGTCTTTGGCACGTCCTCAAATATATCGTTCAGGATCTGATCGCAGAGGCTGCAGTAGAAGTAGCTGAGATTGCCTACACTCACCTTGCAGACAGTGTCTGCCGGGACATCGCAGTGAAATTTGGCATTGGGAGCATAGTGGGAGTGAGAGTAATGCAGACCAGACCACTGATTGGATGTGCCGGTGAAGATGATATGGCACAGCTTTTTACAGCCGGCGAGGAAGGAGGAATCGCACCGCTCAAGACCGGAACCCAGGGAAATATAGATCAGGTTACTGCAGCCTTCAAAGGCGTTGCTCCGAATCTCGGTCACGCTGTCGGGGAGAACCGCAGAGCGAAGAGATGTACAGGAAAAGAACGCAAAATTGTAGATCAGCTGCACGGTGTCGGGGACGGTATAGTCGCCGGAAAAACGGGCAGGGCATCGGATCAGAACGGTCTGTGCCTTATCAAACAGGCTGCCGGTAGCATCGGTACTGAGGGCGGGATTGGCCTCGGAAACCTGGATGGATTCCAGCGAACTACAGAATGAAAAGGCAGAGTAATCCAGCTCGGTCAGGCCGCTGCCGAGGGTCACCTGCTGTACGCCACTGTCCTCGAAGGCTCGGAAGCCCACGGAGGTCACGCTGTCGGGAATGTCTATTTTGGTCAGATGAGCAGTATTGTTGAAGGCACGTTCGCCGATGGACTTTACCGTATTGGGAACGGAAAAGCTCCCCGCGTATTGGCCGGGGCAGAGGAGCAGATGGGTCATGTCCTTGCTGTACAGCACGCCGGAGTTATCGGAGCAGTAGTGGACATTGCTCTCCGAGACCCGGATCTCCTTCAGAGCAGGGGTGCGGGTAAAGCTGTTCCCGCTGATGGAGGAGGTGCCGCTGCCAATGGTGACCTTCTCCAAGTTGAGACATCCGAAAAAAGCATGGTCGCCGATGGAGGTGACGCTGTTGGCAATGGAGACTTCTTTCAGGCTCAGGCAGTTGCCAAATGCTTCATTTCCAATGGCGGTGACACCTTCGGGGATCTGCAGCTTTTCCACCCGACTTCCGTTGAGATAGAGGTCAGCCCCGTTACACAGAGGGTTGGCGTTAAAGTCAAAGTTGACTTTACACCAGGCGGCGACGCTTGTAATGTACACGGATTTCAGTGCGGTGCAGGGGTAAAAGGAGCTGGCACCAATGGCGGTGAGGCTGGAAGGCAGAGTAATACTCTCCAGATTCGTACAGCCGAAAAAGACGGACTGGCCGATTTCGGTCACACCGGAGCCTATGGTGACCTTCGTCAGGGCGCCCAAATCTCGGAAGGCATTGTGGCCGATGGTTTTTACACCTTCCTTGATCACGATGGATCGGATCTGCTCCCGGTATGCGTCCCAGGGGACGGGGGTGTAAAAGTCCGGGATCGACCCGTTGCCGGAAACCGTCAGAGTTCCGGAAGCGGTGTCCAGCTTCCAGTACATCCCCTGGCCAAAGCTGCCGGAATGGGTGGCGGCAGAGGCTGTGGGTAACAGGATCAGCAGCAGGCAAAGAGCCAGGAACAGGCTTAATGCTTTCTTTTTCATGGGTTTTCCTCCTTCTTAATTGGTAGAATGTTTGCCTATATGACAAGTATAACACGCAGAAACGGCGTTGACAAGTGCTTCGTTTCTAAACCGCAAAAAAATATGGACAAGGGGGAGTGCCTCTGCTAAAATAGGGAATAGGCGAGAGACAATATGAATCTGCACTGCAAAGGAGAAAGATTATGAAATATTGGAAGCGTATTCCGGCGCTGCTGTTGGCGCTGGTGATGGCGCTCTCCTGCTTTGTGCCTTCTTTGGCGGCAGAGAAGGAAGAGAATACCCTCGTCATTGCCCCTGAGAATCTGGCCAAGGAGGCCGCTCTGAAGGGCTTTAAGAGCGAGGTTTTCCAAAAGAGCAACGCTTATCAGTATGCCGATGACCAGATCGTCCGTGCCATTGTTCTTCTGGAGGGCGAGAGCGAGGCCGAGATGGGACAGGTGGGCAGCACAAAGGCGGCTGCCCAGCGGGTCAGGCTGGTCAACCAGCACAATGCCCTTTTCAAGAAAATGGCAGGTCTGGACTATGAACTGAAGTTTGAATACACCCGTCTGCTCAATGGCTTCAGCTGCGACATCGCTTACGGCGATCTGGAGACCCTGGCCGCTCTGGAGGGCGTGACGGCGGTGCATATTGCCAATACCTTTGCCGCGCCCGTGCTGCAGCAGCCTGTCCAGAGCAAAATGGCCACTGCCAACCTGACGACCGGCAACCACCTGCTCCACGATCTGGGCGTGAACGGCGCAGGCACGGTGGTGGCTGTGCTGGATACGGGTCTGAACAGGACCCACGAGGCATTTCAGGATGTGCCCGGCTATACGGCAGCCTACGGCAGACTCACCGACAGCTATATTGAAAGTTTGGATCTGCCGGTTGCGGGCAAGTATCTCAGCTGCAAGGTACCCTTCTCCTACGACTATGCGGAGCAGGACGACAATGTGACCGACCTCAACGGCCACGGCACCCATGTCTCCGGCATTGCCGTCGGTCTTGCCGGTGAGATGGACGAGGATGGGGAGAGCTTTAATGCCACCTTTGTGGGCGCTGCTCCTGGGGCGCAGCTGCTGAGCATGAAGATCTTCTACGACGAGGGCGGCAGCACTCAGACCGATATCTATTTCTATGCCCTGGAGGATGCCTATACCCTGGGCGCGGATGTGATCAATCTGTCCATCGGCTCTCCCAGCGGCTTTACCTATGACCCCGCTCTGGAGACCGAGGTCTTCGGCAATATTTTCCGCCGCCTGCAGGAGTCGGGCATCATCGTCTCCGTGGCTGCCGGTAACGAGTACTCCATGGCACAGTTCGCCTCCTATTACAAGGGCTACTCCGCCATCGGCCCGGAGTACACCGACTACGGCACGGTGGCCAGTCCCTCCACCTACGAGGGCAATGTGTCTGTGGCATCTCTGGAGAATATCCTGTACCCCGAGTTCGGCATGATCCTGGGCGAGACCTTCTACCGCTATTACGATGCCTGCCTGGACGGTGTCCACGGCTGGAAGGATAATTTCGGCGGTCGGACGCTGGAATATGTGATCGTCACCGATGAGGAGGGCTTCTTCTCCACAGGCGCAGCGGAGGACTTTGCGCAGGTGGATGTGTCGGGCAAGCTCGCCGTGCTGCTCCGTGGCGATTTGAGCTTTGAAGAAAAGGTGGCAAATGCTGCCGCTGCCGGTGCTTTGGGCTGCATTGTGGTGAACAATGAGGCGGGCGAGCTGTACATGAGCATCAGCGACTACGAGATCCCCGCCGTGGGCATGGACAGCACTGCCATTATGGATCTGGCGGCCAACAGCTCCCTGCTGGTCAGCGAGGAGCCTTACTATGTGGGTAATCCCGAGGGGGGAGAGATGAGCATTTTCTCCAACTGGGGTACCACGCCCATGCTGACCCTGGATCCTGCGGTGACCTCTGTGGGCGGTATGGTCTACTCCGCCGTCCCCGGCGGCACGGATACCTATGAGGTCTACTCCGGCACCTCCATGGCCACCCCCAATATGAGCGGCACCTATGCCAACCTGCTGTCCTTCCTGCGCAGCTACTGCGTGCAGAACGGCATCGCCCCGGACAAGATCAGCCATGCAGAGCTGGCACGGGATCTGATCTTCAGCTCTGCTGTTTTGCTGGATAACGGCAGCTTCCTCTACTCCCCCAGAAAGCAGGGCAGCGGTCTGGCCTCCGCCACCGCAGCCATTGAGAATTACACCAAGGGCGCTTATCTGACCAATCCTCTGCAGGAGCTGGGTCACGACCCGGAGAAGACCGGCGTTTACAGAATGTCCCTGGAGCTGAAGAACGACACCGCCGAGACTCTGACCTACGGGAACTTTGAGACCCATGTGCTCACGGATTTCCTCATGACGGATGAGGAGGGGGTCATTCTCAACACCCTGAACCCCGATGTGCTGGGCAGCGAGCAGGTGACTGTGACCTATGAAGTCGGCGGTAGCCCCGTGACGGAGCTGAGCCTTGCGCCCCACAGCAGTGTCACCGTGGATGTGACCGTGACCCTCAGCGAATCCCAGAAGGCATATTTTGATGAATACTTCACCAACGGTGCCTATGTGGAGGGCTATGTGGTCTTCCGCCATCGTTCCGCCGATCTTGCCGCCCACGCCACCTTCCTGGCCTACTACGGCGACTGGACCCAGGCCCCCGTGCTGGAAGAGACGGACTTCATGGACGTGGTGGAGATCATCAACTACCTCAACACCACCATCGCCGACGAAAACGGCAACACCTATGCCGACCTGGGCTACGGCTGGTTTGACAGCGGCATGATCGATTTCTACACCATGCCCAAGATGGCATACCTTACCGATGCCAATATGGAGACGATCTACGGCTATGCCGGCGACAATCTGCTGGAGTATGTGCCGTTCCATGAGGAGCATATCGCCATCTCCACCCCCCTGTCCAACGGCAGCTACCACTATGCGGATATGATCTACATGGAGCCCTTTATGCTCCGCAATGCCCGTCATCTGGTCATGACGGTCACGGACAAGGTAAGCGGCGAGGTCTACTTCGTGGACGATACGGAGTATCTGCCCAAGGCCTACTTCAATACCGAGATGGGTTCCTGGAATTCCACCGGCTACTTCGCCTGGGACGGCACGGATTCGGAGGGCAACTATGTCCCCTCCGGCACTGTGGCGACCATTACCTATGATGCAGTGCTGCCCTACGGCAACGGGGAGCAGAATAATATCTGGAGCTTCGATGTCACCGTGGACTACACCGCCCCCACTCTGGAGGAGATCGTTTTTGACCCTGATGCAAAGACCCTTACGGTCACCGCCACCGATGAGAACTATCTCCAGTGCATCTATCTGTCGGATATGAGCGCCAACATTCTGGATGCCGCTTCCTTCTCCTCCGATGTCAAGGGAGAGACCTTCACCGCCAGCTTTGACCTGAGCTGGATCTGCGACAACTATCCGGAGATCTACATTGTGGCCATGGACTATGCCACCAATGAGAGCCAGGAGCATCTTTACACCGTGGAATTCGGTCTGGATGCCACTGTCACTCTGGTTACGCCCTACGGCAGCACCACCTATGAAACCGAAACCGGCGGCGAATTCACCTTCCCCAAGGCGCAGGAGCCGGAGAATTACAGCTTTATGTTCTGGACGCCGGAGCAGGTCAGCTATGCTACGGCCGAGGAGGTCTGGTATCTGGAGCAGCCCTGGTGCTATGCCGGCGATACCATCTCTGTGGCAAGGCAGGAGCTTACCTTCTATGCCCTCTACGAGGTGGCGGAGTACACGTCCCGTGAGAAGGCCATCTACTATGTGGATCGTGACAGCGACTACACCGGCGCCTGGGCCATCTGCGGCTGGGATCTGGCACCTGACCTCTACTGGGAGTCTACCAATCCCTATGCCCTCAACGGCGAGGCCGAGACCGTCCCGGTGAAGAGCCTGCCCGATGCGGAACTGGACCCCTACTACACCGCCTTTGAAACCGCCGACAAGTCCATCCGTTACAGCTTCACCAAGATCGGCAACGACCTCTACACCATTGAAAATGAGGCAAACGGCAAATATCTGGCCATGGACGAGAATCTGCAGATCGTCTTTACGGAGGAAGTCACCGAGGCGGCGCAGTGGAGGGCGAGCAAGGCGGAAAACAGCTACAGCACCCTGATTTTCAATGCCGCCCAAAAGAACTACTTCCTGGCCTATGACTACGAAAAGGGCGTTTTCGCCCTGATGGACGACAACGGCCCCAAGGTGGACGGCTACCGCCCCAGCCAGCTGTATGTGGCGGTGCTGTACCGTGCCGACGACTATGTGGCGCAGAATCCGTACTACACATCCGAGGCTGATGTGGAGATCCCCTGCTATTTCAACGATTTCTCCGACTGCCTTGCCCCCTGGTATCACGAGGCGGTGGACTTTATGGTTGCCAAGGGCCTGATGAAGGGTATGGGTGGCGACAAGTTCGAGCCCAATACCGCCCTGTCCCGTGCCATGGTGGTCACGGTGCTGTACCGCTCCGCCGGATCGCCTGCGGTTACGGAGCCCGCTACCTTTACGGACGTTCCCCAGGGCATCTGGTACTCCGATGCCATCGCCTGGGCCCAGGACAAGGGCATTGTCAACGGTGTCACCGACACCACCTTTGCCCCCGACCGGAACGTGACCCGTGAGCAGATCGCCACCATCCTGTGGCGCTATATGGGCTGCCCGGAGGCCGAGGCCGATCTCAGCGCCTTCGGTGATGCCGCTTCCGTCAGCCCCTATGCGCTGGATGCCATCCACTGGGCGGTTTCCGAGGGAATTATGAACGGCGACGGCGAGAACCTGAACCCCCTGAACAGTGCCACCCGTGCGGAATTCGCCTGCATGTTCACCCGAATGGTGGAGGGCGAATATCAGTGCAAGGAGTAATGCGCTGCATAAACCGATAAAAAGGCTCCCTGTGGAAGGATATTC
>JAZNVK010000200.1:0-3859 GCA_045592805.1 Faecousia sp. | reverse complement strand
GGGGCTGACGGTATCGCCGTCACCGAAGCTACTGAGATCAGCGCTGAGCTCGGGGCTCAGGCTGCAGCGCCATAGGATCGTAGCGATCTGCTCACGGGTCACGTTGCGGTCGGGAGCGAACTCCGTTTCGCTGACACCGTTGACAATGCCCTCGTCCTGCGCCCAGGCAATGGCATCGGAGTACCAGATGCCCTGGGGAACGTCCGTAAAGGTGGCAGGCTCTGCCACATCGGGAGAACCGGCCCAGCGGTAGAGCACCGTGACGATCATGGCACGGGTCATGGAACCGTTGGGATCGAAGAGGCCGTCGCCTACGCCCTTCATCAGGCCGTTGGCCACGGTGAAGTCCACAGCACTGTGGTACCAGGGGGCAGCACAGTCGCTGAAATCGTCGAAATAGCACTCGCCTACGGTAACGGCATCGAAGCGGAAAAGGCCGCACTTGCTGCAGCGGTCATCCACGTACTTGTGGCCGCCGGCAATGGTGGTGGTGCCGCTCTTGAGCTTGATGCCGCAATCAGCGCAGTAGGTATCGCCGCTGTAGCCGTCCTTGGTGCAGCTGCCGATGACCACATTGCGCAGCTCGGTGTTCTCATGGAGGCACTCGATCTCCTCTTCCTCGCCGCAGCGGATGCAGATGCCGTCCTCGTACTCATGGCCCAGGGCATAGATCACGGAGCCGGTGGCGACCTTCTGGCCGCAGACGGTGCAGTAGGTATCGCCGGTGTAGCCGTTCTTGGTGCAGGTGGCTTCCTTGGCATTGCGCAGCTCGGTTTCACCGTGACCCAGGGCGGGGATCGCTTCGCCCTTCTCCAGTACTTCGCCGCAGTCGGCGCAGCAGAGGTCGCCGGTGTAGCCGTTCTTGGTGCAGGTAGGCTCTACAGCACCCACAAGATCTGTTTCCTTATGGTCGCAGAATTCGGGGTCAGCAGCACCGCAATCGGTGCAGGAGCCGCCAACGTAATTATGCTCGGTCATGGGAATAGACTCGCCGGTGGCAATTTTTTCCTTGCAGACGGTGCAGTAGGTGTCGCCGGTGTAGCCCTCTTCGGTGCAGCTGGGTTCCTTGGCGTTCTTTACCTCGGTCTCACCGTGTCCCAGTGCGGGAATGACCTCGCCCTCCTCCAGCAGCTCGTTACACAGAGCGCAGTAGCGGTCGCCGGTGTATCCGTCCTCGGTACAGGTGGGATCCTTGGAATTGCGCAGGGAGATCTCGCCATGGGCGCAATCGCTGGCCTTCTCCAGGGTGGAGGTGAAATGCCAGAAGCCGTTGAGCATATAGTAGAAGACCGCATAGAAGGTGGTCTCCTCCTGGGTCAGGGTGTAGCTCTTACCGGCGGTATAGCCGGAGACGGAGGTGGCGGTGTCCGCCACGGGAGCGTAGCTCCAGCAGTAGAAGTAGAAGTCAGAGGGCAAACCGCTGACAGAGGGCAGGGTGATGGTGCTGCCTACGTAGGAGGAGGTAGTGCCGTTGCAGGTAATGCCTTCGGGGACGATATAGTGGATGGTTGCGGGGGTCTGCACGGGAGGCTCCGCATTCTGTGCCTCGCCGGAGGGGGTCTTCATATCGTTGGGAATGGTCTGACCGAAGAGGAGCCAGGCGTACTCGGGATAGTCGATGAACACATTGCGGTTGCCCTGCACATCCTGGCAGAGGTCGTTACGCTTCATCTCCCAGGCATCCAGGGGGTCGTTCTCGCACCACTCCAGCAGCGTTTCCAGGCTTTCGATGACCTTCTTGCCGTCGTTGCCGCCGCTGTCGTTGCTGCCTACCTTAGGGGTGGTGTCCTTTTCGAAGAGGTTGGCCTCTTCCCAGCGTACGTAGACATACAGGAGAATACGGGCCACGTCGCCCTTTACGTTATCCGCAACCTCTACCAGACCATCACAGCTATTGCCGGTGTAGCTGCCGTTGTACCACAGGACGGTCTTGCTGCCATAGGTCTTGGTGCTGTAGGAGGAGAGCTGCTCCTTCACGTTGCCCATGGTGTAGTTGCTGCGGGTGGAGTTGACGGAGGAATCCTCGGGGCGCAGATGGTGGATATCGCAACCGCCATCCTTCTCATGGAAGGATGCACGGCTCTTGGGCCACACATGCTCACGGCTGATGCCGCTGGAGGTCTTGACGTCGCTGTAGATCAGCAGATTGTTATCCGTCTCCGGCCAGTAGCTGGTCAGGCTCTTGTAGCTGACGGAGTCGGTCATGGTATTGGTCATGAGGCTGTTCAGCCGCTGGAACAGGGGGCTGTCCATACTGTTCAGGCAGCTCTCGTTGCCGCCGGTCAAAACAGACATATTGTCGTAGGTATACTGGCCTGTGTAGTAGCTCTTGGCCTGAGAGGACAGGGCGGTGCAGAGCTGATGACGGGTGGCGGTATTGGTAGCAGCGCTGACGGTGAGCAGGGAGCTCAGCAGGCTGACGACCAGAACCAGCACCAGCAGCATGGACAGGCTGCGCTTGGCAAAATGTTTCATAGTATTTCTCCTTTTTTGTGGGGTATCTTTAATAATACCATATTTTAGCTGAAAAAGATAAGGAAAAGTACGAAAATCAGCCCGTAAAACTACACAAAGTTTCTATTTCCATATTGTATATTTTTCACAATAAGAAGGCGAGGCTGCGTTACAACAGCCTCGCCCGGGATTATTTGTTCTTATGCTTCTCCAGGGAGTTGACGGAGATGCATTTGCCGTCATAGGCACGCAGCACATCCTCACCGGTAAGCTTGGCGCAGCGGGCATACTCCAGCAGCAGCACTGTACGCACCGCATGGAGCGCACTCTCATCCAGCTTCCCTAACAATTGGGACATCACCGACTCTGTCATGATGGCACGGTTGTTGCGGAAGTCCCGTACGCCCTCGTTATACCGTTCGATCAGCTCACGGGGATAGGCTCCAACGCTGCGGAACATATCATTGGTACCATGGTTGGTGTCAAAGAAAAAGCTCAAGGCCAGAAAGGTATCCCAGGACATTTTGCGCTGCTTACCCTCTACGGCGCAGTAGGTCTGGCGAGAGATACCGACGCAGCGAGCCAGATCTCCCTGAGAAATGCCGATCTTGCCGCGAAGGGCGGGGAGATTATCTGTCAGTGCTTCGATGTAGCGGTCTTTCACGGACTCGTCCGGATTCCAGCGGTCATTGCTTGCCATAAAACAAACAGCTCCTCTCGTTTTTCTCTGCTTTCTATCATACCAATATGTCGTATATTTGTCAAGTTATAATTTGAATTGTAAAAAAGACTCCCAATGGGAGTCTTTTTTACAAAATATTCGGCTTAGATCTTGCCGTCGCAGCCCAGGACGTTGATCAGCTTATGCTTGACCAGCTCCTTGATGTTGGCACGGGCGGGCTTCAGGTACTGGCGGGGGTCGAAATGATCGGGATGCTCGGCAAAGTACTTGCGGACAGTGCCGGTCATGGCCAGACGGAGGTCGGAGTCGATGTTGATCTTGCAGACGGCCATACGGGCAGCCTCACGGAGCTGATCCTCGGGAACGCCGATGGCGCGGGGCATTGCGCCGCCGAAGGTGTTGATCATCTCAACATAGTTCTGGGGCACGGAGGAGGAGCCGTGGAGAACGATGGGGAAGCCGGGCAGACGCTTGGCGACTTCTTCCAGAATGTCGAAGCGGAGCTGGGGCTCGGTGCCGGGCTTGAACTTGTAAGCGCCGTGGCTGGTGCCGATGGCGATGGCCAGGGAGTCGCAGCCGGTACGGGCGACGAATTCCTCGACCTCTTCGGGACGGGTGTAGGAGGAATCCTCAGCGGACACGTTGACATCATCCTCGATGCCGGCCAGGGTGCCCAGCTCAGCTTCTACGACGACACCGTGGTCGTGAGCGTAGTCAACGACC
>JAZNVK010000199.1:0-2154 GCA_045592805.1 Faecousia sp. | reverse complement strand
CCTCCCGGCCTGCTCCAAAAAATAAGACCACCCTGTGGGTGGTCTTATTTTTTGGAGCAGGGTACGGGAATCGAACCCGCCTTCACGGCTTGGGAAGCCGTTGTATTACCGATATACGAACCCTGCGTGTGTGGGTATTATAGCAAAAGGGGGAGGAAAATTCAAGCATTTTTTGTCGGGGCTGGACTTGAAGGCTGGTGACAGAGAAAATGCGGTGGAAAATTGGGAAAATTGTAGGTTGCAGGGGTTGAATTTCCTTGCGTTTCGTGATAGTATATCGTTGTATCTGTATGGGCGAAGTATGCCCATAAGAAAAAATACCCAAGGAGCATTATATATGGCAATACCCCATACCATCGCCGTTGCCGGTAAGGGCGGCGTCGGCAAGACTACCACCTGCGGCATGCTCATTGACTACCTGTGCAAGAAGGGCAACGGCCCTGTGCTGGTAGTGGATGCGGATGCCAACAGCAATCTAAATGAGGTGCTGGGCGTGGAGGTGGAGACCTCTCTGGGCGCCATCCGCGAAGAAATGGCCCAGGCGGAAATGAAGGGGACGATCCCTGCCGGCATGACCAAGGCGGATTATGCCGAATTTAAATTTAACTCTGCCCTCATTGAAGAGGATGATTTTGATATGCTTGTTATGGGCCGCACCCAAGGCAAGGGCTGCTACTGCTATGTCAACGGCGTACTCAAGACCCAGGTAGACAAGTATGCTAAGAATTATAGCTACATCGTTATGGATAACGAAGCCGGCCTTGAGCATGTGGCAAGGGGAACACTTCCTCATGTGGATACCATGCTTCTGGTTTCCGACTGCTCCCGCCGGGGCATCCAGGCGGCGGCAAGGGTTGCCGAGATGGTACAGGAGCTTAACCTGAAGCCCGGTAAAATGGGCCTGATCGTCAACCGGGCTCCCGACGGTGTTCTGGATGACGGCGTGAAGGCAGAGATCGAAAAGCACGGCTTGACCCTGTTCGGCGTACTTCCTCAGGACGAAGGCGTTTACCGCTGCGACTGCGACGGTGAGCCCAGCGCCAAGCTGCCGGAGAGTAATCCTGTCAAAGCTGCGGTGCACAGCATTGCCAAGGCCATCGGCCTGTAAATTCATCAATTTTGCAGTATGTAATATGCATTCTGCATTTAAAAAATAAGGGGGAAATCAATTATGTCTTTTGTACCTAAGACGCAGCCCTTCAGCGGCAAGATCAATGCCGTGACCCTGGGCACCGGCGAAAATGCCGTTGTTCTCGGCGGTCAGAATGTGCTGCCCTTCTACACCTTCGACGCGCCCATCGAGAACGCACCGAAGATCGGTGTGGAAGTTTCCGATGCCGCTGACCAGTGGGATGTACCCGGCCTGATCGAGTTCTACGCCGGCTGCACCACCATGGCTGAGCGCGCCAAGAAGGCCGAGACCATGGAAGGCTGTGACTTCATCTGCCTGAACTTCGAGTCTGCTGATCCCAACGGCGCTGACCGCTCCGTAGAGGACTGTGTGGCCGATGCCAAGGCTGTTGCCGAAGTCGTCACCAAGCCCATCGTGATCCTGGGCTGCAAGAACATGGAGAAGGACGGCAAGCTGTTTGGCGCCATCGCCGAGGCTCTGCAGGGCAAGAACATCCTGGTGATGTCTGCCAAGAACGAGGACTACAAGACCGTCGGTGCTTCCGTCGCTCTGGCCTGCGGCCAGAAGGTCGGCGCCGAGACTGCTGACGACATCAACCTGGCTAAGCAGCTGAACATCATGCTCAAGGGTCTGAATGTGCAGCCCGAGTCCGTGGTTATGGACATCGGCACCGCAGCCGTGGGTTACGGCTATGAGTACGCTGCATCCCCCTTCGACCGCATCCGCCTGGCCCCTCTGGCACAGTCTGATGCTGACCTGCAGATGCCCATCCTGGCTACCGTTGCTCTGGACACCTACGGTGTTAAGGAATCCAGCGCTTCTGAGGCTGACGAGCCCGCTTGGGGCAGCCGTGAGGAGCGGGCAATCGGCATGGAGGTTTCCACTGCCGCTGCTGACCTGACGGGCGGCGCTGACGCTGTTGTTCTGCGTCACCCCGCATCCATGGCTACCATCAAGCAGTGCATTACGGAACTGGTCTAAGGCTGAGAGGGAACCGGTCCCCGTTAGGTTTTCGCAGGCGG
>JAZNVK010000198.1:0-3634 GCA_045592805.1 Faecousia sp. | reverse complement strand
ATGGTCTTGCCGGTGGTGACAATGTATTTTTCCATCATTACTCCTTATTCTTGCCCTTGCTGTAGTGGTCATCACGGTAGGCTCTGCCACGGGCAAAGGGACGTTCGGGGTCGCCGCTCAGAGGTGCAGTTCCCTTCTCTTCGGGAGCGATGCCCTGGGCAGCGAGCTTTTTCGCTTCATAATCCTTAGCGGCGGCTTCACGACCCTGCTTGTCACGGAGCTGCTGCTTCTTCTTGCTGGTATTTTCCTTGATGCCGTCGGGGTTGGCAGCGCGCTTGGCGGCGCGGATGCGCTCCTTCTCAGCCTCTTCAGCGGCACGCTGGGCGGCACGCTCTCTGCGGACGGCATCTTCCTTGTCGTAAACTTTGCGGTAGTGCTTGGCGAGGAAATAGTCCTGGATAATGCCGAATACGCTCTGGGCGATCCAGTACACGGACATACCCAGGGGCATCATGAAGCCGAAGAGAACAGACATGAGCGGCATCATCATATTCATCATCTTGCCGGTCTGGGCGGTCTTGGCAGCAGCCTCGTCCCGCTCGCCGTTGGCATTGGTGATGACGGTATTATTCATCTTCTGGCTGATGAACATGGCCAGGTAGTTCACAGCACCGGAGATCAGAGGCATGATAGCGCCGCCGATCTGGCTCCAGCCTGCCAGAGTCCAAATCTTCCAGCTGGGCTGCAGACCCAGGTCAATGCCCAGGAAGTTGAAGTTCAGCGCCTGTATGCCGTTACCCACGATCTCGCGGTAGGCATCCAGGTTCGAAGCCACCTGATACTGCCAGTAGGCATCGGCCTTGCCGTTGATCGCCTCAAAAGCGGTCTTCAGCTCAGCGATCACATCGGCATCCATATGCATCAGGTATTCCAGGGGCTCACGGATTACGGAATAAAGGGGGAAGAGAATGATCAGAGGGATCAGAGACCAGAGGCAGCCGCCGAACATGCTGACGCCTTCCTCTTTGTAGAGCTTATTGACTTCCTGCTGATATCTCTGCTTGTCGTCGCCGCAGGCGATCTCAATCTGCTTGACGATGGGCTGAAGACGGGAGGTCTTCATCATGCTCTTCTTGCTCTTGGCGCTCATGGGGAGCAGAATGATCTTTACTGCCAGAGAGAAGAGGAACAGGGCTGCGCCGTAGTTGTTAAACAGACCGTAAAAGAACTCCAGGACATAGCCAAAGGGAACTTTGATAAATTCCATACTTCGTTTCTCCTAATGGTATAGGTAGTGGGTCGGACATCACGGCACGGGGTCGTAAAAATCGCCGTGATTAAAGGGGTTGCACCGCAGCAGACGCTTGAAGGTCAGCCAGCCGCCTTTCAGGGCGCCGTACTTCTCGATGGCTTCCATGCCGTATTCCGAGCAGGTAGGAATAAAGCGGCACTTGCCGGGGAAGGCCGGGGAAATATGCTTGCGATAGAAGCGGATCATGGCCAATAGGACTCGTTTCACGCCTCATCCCTCCGCAGGGAGAGCTTGTCCATAACAGCCAGGAAGCTATCGGTCAGTTGGGCAAAGGGAGCCTCTACAGCGGCAGAGCGGGCGACGATGACAATATCATAGCCCTGCTTCAGCTGCTGCTGGTTGAGGCGGCAGATCTCACGGAGGCGGCGGCGCATACGGTTGCGCACCACGGCGTGACCCAGCTTGGTGCTGACCGTCATTCCGTAACGGTTGAAGCCCAGCCGGTTCCTGCTGCAGTAGATGACCAAATAGCGGCTGCCCGCCGTTTTACCACGGTGGTAAAGGCGGCGAAAAGCGGAATTCTCCTTCAAAGAAACAAGCATTTTCTTCTCCTGACAGGTAGCAAAAAGGCGAACAGATCGCTCCATTCGCCCTGAATGACATTTTCCTCAAGCAGTGTGGTGCTCTCACGGTTCCTTAGGCGGACAGGACAGCTCTGCCTTTTGCACGGCGGCGAGCAAGAACCTTGCGGCCGTTAGCGGTAGCCATTCTCTTGCGGAAACCATGAACTTTTGCGCGATGGCGCTTTCTGGGCTGATAGGTACGCAGCATCTCGTGTACACCTCCTGTAGTAATTATGCTCAACAGTCGCAATGACCGCAGCAATCAAAATATTCGGCACATAGTCGTGCGGCTACCATTATAACGCAGAACATGCAAAAAAGTCAACCAAAAATTTCGGTATTTTCAGAAAAAAGTGAAACTTGCGGCAAAAATTCAAGAAATCACCATATCCGGGGTAAAGATCCCCAGGGGCGGCGCCGCATAGGTAAAGAGAATCAGGCTTGCGCCGTAGAAGATAGTGAGCATTAAGAGGTATCCGGCGGCTTTTTCCGTAAAGCGGTTCTTGCGCAGGGCATAGATCAGAAGAAAGCCCAGCAGCATGGTCAGAAAGTACAGCCCGATATCCACCGGCAGCGCCATCACCGCAAAGCCCCCGGAGAGCAGGTAATAAAGTCCCCCCAGAAACACCGGCATCAGCGGCAGCACCAGAAAGACCGCACCCCAGAGAGCAACGGGTCGTTCCGCCCGACGGGTCAACACAAAGGCCGCCGCCAGAGTCGGCCAGAACAGCAGCTTAAAATGCTCCCAGACGCTCTCATTCACCGGCGAAACCAAAGCCGTCAAGGCATTGGGCCACAGATCATAGAGAAAATGCAAGGCACTGCCCACCAAAGCAGCAACCAGCGCCGTAAGTAAGAACCGTTTTTTCAATATATCCCCTCCCCTGTTCAGCATATGCCCTCTTTGCACGCAGAATTGCTCAAAAGATGGGACGAAACTGATTTCTTTTTGTCAATCCCCCCGAAAGCGATAAAATAAATATATTCTCCCGGAAAAGTTCAAAATTAGTGCTTGACAAGTCCCTTTGGATGTGTTACTATTTTATGGCTGATGCTGAACTCGAAACTGCGGGTGTAGTATAACGGCTAGTACAACAGCCTTCCAAGCTGTGGGCGTGGGTTCGATTCCCATCACTCGCTCCATACGCGCCAGTAGCTCATCCGGATAGAGCAACTGCCTTCTAAGCAGTAGGTGGGGGGTTCGAGTCCCTCCTGGCGTGCCAATCAGTTCAGTATTGGAAAGCTGATGCTGCTCTGTGCCGGGCGATTGCCAACGAGTGCGTATCAGCGTACAGGAGAATATATGGTGGGTGTAGCGTAGTTGGTTAACGCGTCAGATTGTGGCTCTGAAGATCGAGGGTTCGAGTCCCTTCACTCACCCCATTTTCCTTTTTATGGAGATTGCCACATTGGGATGTCGCCAAGTGGTAAGGCACCAGACTTTGACTCTGGCATCCGTAGGTTCGAATCCTGCCATCCCAGCCAAGTCGGAGTAAAGGTTTGCTTTGCTCCGACTTTATTTTTTTATACAGACAAATTCATATGACCCGCTAGCTCAGCAGGCAGAGCAATTGCCTTTTAAGCAATGGGTCTGGAGTTCGAATCTCCAGCGGGTCACCAGGAAAAAGGCTCTGATTGCGTTGCAATCTGAGCCTTTTTCAGTTATATTCGCCTGCGGCGAGTTATATCGGCTGCGCCGGTGATATTTGCTTCGCAAGTGATATCGGGCTTCGCCCGGTTTTGGAGGCGAATATAATATCACTGAAGCCCGTAGGCTTCAATATCACTTTCACACAGTGAAAATATCACTCCGGCATAG
>JAZNVK010000197.1:0-2896 GCA_045592805.1 Faecousia sp. | reverse complement strand
TCACACGGCCGCGGCGCTTGTTCAGATCGCCGATGATGTCGCCCATGTAGGAATCGGGGATGGTGACCTTCAGGCTGCCGACGGGCTCCAGAACCACGGGGTTGGCCTGGGGGATACCGGCCTTGTAAGCCAGACGGGCTGCCATCTTGAAGGACAGTTCGTTGGAGTCGACGTCGTGATACTTACCGTCCATCAGGGTGGCCTTCAGACCGACCATGGGGAAGCCGGCCAGGACGCCGTGCTCCATAGCCTCGCGGATACCCTTTTCAACGGCGGGATGGAAGTTCTTGGGCACGGAGCCGCCAAAGACTTCCTCAGCGAACTCGAAGCCATCGCCGGGGATGGGCTCGAAGTTCATCTTGACGTTACCGTACTGGCCGTGGCCGCCGGACTGCTTCTTGTGGTTACCTTCGATCATGGTGACCTTCTTGCGGATGGTCTCACGATAGGCAACCTTGGGATCGGACAGATCGACTTCCACGCCGAACTTGGTCTTCAGCTTGGAGCACAGCACATCGATGTGGATGTCACCGGCGCCCGAGATGACCATCTGCTTGGTTTCAACATTGTTGACCACGGTGAAGGAGGGATCTTCGTCCTTCAGACGGGTCAGACCGGCAGCGATCTTTTCTTCCTGGCCCTTGACCTTGGGAGCGATGGCGCGGGAGTAGCAGGGCTCGGCGAACTCAATGCCGTTCAGCTTGACGAAGGTGCCGGGAGCGCACAGGGTATCACCGGTGCGGGTGTTGTTCAGCTTGGCAACCAGGCCGATGTCACCGCAGGAAATCTCCTTGACCTCGATGTTCTTCTTGCCCTTGACGATATAGATATGGCCCAGCTTTTCCTGGGTGTCAGTGTTGACGTTGTTCAGAACCATGTCGGAAGTGATCTTGCCGGACACGACCTTGAAGTAAGAGAAGCGGCCGTACTGGTCGGCGACCGTCTTGAAGACGAAAGCCATAGGCTTGCCGTCGGCGTCGTACTTGACTTCCACGGGGTTGTCATCCTCGTCCACACCGTGCTCGATACGGACTTCAGAGGGGCTGGGAGCGAAGTCCAGGATGGTGTACAGCAGCTGAATGGTGCCGACGCGGGTAAAGGCGGAGCCGCAGACCACGGGAGCCAGGGAGCCGTCACGGACACCGGCGCGCAGGCCGTTCAGCATCTCTTCCTTGGTGAACTCTTCGCCGTTGAAGTACTTGTCCATCAGTTCCTCAGAGGTCTCGGCAACAGACTCCATCAGAGCGGTACGCAGAGACTCCACCTGATCCTCATGGTCGGCGGGCAGGGGCACTTCCACAGTCTTGTTGCCCTCGGCCTTGAAGGCCTTCTTGTTGATCAGGTTGACAACGCCGGTGGGCTTGCCGTTTTCGATCAGGGGGATGGTGAAGGGAGTGACGCACAGACCGTAAGCGTCACGCAGGGACTGGAAGGCCTTCTCGTAGTCGGCGTTTTCTTCGTCGATCTTGGAGATGTAGAAGAAGTGGGGCAGGCCCTGCTTGGCCAGACGCTTCCAGGCCTTTTCAGTGCCGACGGAGGCGCCGTTCTTGGCAGACACCACGATAACGCCGCAGTCGGCAACACGCAGAGCCTGGGCAACTTCGCCCTCGAAGTCGAAGTAGCCGGGAGTGTCGATAAAGTTCAGAATATAGTCCTCATATTCCACGGGAGCCAGGCTGGCCTGGATAGAGATCTGACGCTTGATCTCCTCGGGATCATGGTCGCTGACAGTGTTGCCCTCGGCAACCTTGCCCAGACGGTCGATACCGCCGGTACGATACAGCAGGCTCTCGCTCAGCGAAGTGTTACCCTCGCCACCGTGACCCAGCAAGCAAACGTTACGAATTTTCTCCATGGGATATGCCATAGTTTTCTCTCCTTACAATGGTTGTATTTAAATCACAAAAACGCAATTTACCATTTCATTATATCGGATTTGATTGTACATTTCAACAATTATTTTATACATCATATGAAATAAAATAAAAAGATGCACAAAAATCCGTATTAAAGTCTGGTAACAATGCCACGAAGCAGCTTGGAAGGCAGGCTCCACAGCAACAAATACAGCAATACGTTGATGGGGTCAGCTGCCGTGACGGCACCTTCTCCGGTAAGAAATGCCAGGATCAGCATACCAAACAGCGCACACAAAGTTCCCATCAGGCAACCCTGTCTGGCGGCTTTGCGCCACTTTTTCGCAGCTGTCAGCACCTCAGCAAAGGGCATCAGACCATCTCGTGAAAGCAGTGCCAATGTCTCCTCCTCTTTTCCAAAAGACGATGTGGAGTAACGCAGACGCTCTTCCAGATCAGGCTGATAAGTGGTATCCCGTTTCAGTTCAAAACGAGTCTCCACAACGCTTTGTGTCTGATTGGTATCCCGCAGAGCCAGTACCGGCCGAATCCGGCTGTGCTTGAACAGACCGAACGCGCTGTAAACCGGTGTCTGTACGGAATAACGTATGGAAAAAATACCTGCAAACTGGGAATCGATGGCAATAAAGATGCTATCCTTGAGTTTCAGGCCTTCGGTCACACGGATACCCATTCGCATCAAATATGAGGCGGTGCCCAACTGGACGTAGCGCCCACTAACGGTGGCAGCAATGCCTCGTGTGTCAAAAAAGCGCAGCTCCTTGGCCTTATTGGGCACGATATACATCTGCCGTGCAAACTCCAGAAATGCCTTGGACAGACCACCGCCTACCTCCTGCAACAGGGCGGCAGCGCAGCCGACCACCAGTTCAGGTTCCTGGTTTTCAGCAATTTTCATGCCGGTAATTTTTACCGAGCCTGCAGGATACAGATCGGAATCACGTAATACAGCAGCATGGCTTTTAGCAAGTCGTCCAGCGCTTTGGGCATTTACCAACATACTGCCGGAAGTGTATAGC